>CAZABI010000001.1:0-22966 GCA_964483235.1 uncultured Dehalococcoidales bacterium
TGCTCGGCATATCGAGGCTTGCCTTTTCACTCAGCCGGTCTAAGTTATTACCTGAAATCATGGGAAGGGTTAATCCCAAATCCAAGACGCCGAATTTTTCGATAATTTTGTTTACATGCATTGCCATCGTATTACAGTCCCCGGGTTTCTTCGCTCCAGACATGTATTCCAATCTCGGTGGTCTTTATGCATTCGGATCAATGCTGTCTTTTGCTCTTGCACATGCTTCCATCATTGCATTACGTATTAGAATGCCCGACGTTGAAAGGCCATTCAAACTTGCATGGAATATAAAGATAAGGGGGAAGAGCCTGCCTGTAACCGCGTTACTCGGGTTGCTCGGAACAGTAATCATCTGGATTGTTGTAGTCGTAATGCAGCCATATAGCAGGTGGGTGGGATTTGCCTGGATGGGAATGGGGGTTGTTATCTATTGGTATACGCAAAAACGTAGGAACAAAGGTAATACTCAGGTGGACGAACACTCTCCGGAAACGTTCGCAAGGGGTTAATGGGACGCAACGATTTTATAAATACAGTGATCGCTTTTAAAGAGGAAACTTTTCTGGAGTAGACTATATATATGGAATTTAACAGGATTCTGGTAGCAGCCAGGGGCAACGGCGCCGACCAGGCAGCCGTTGAAATGGCCTGCCGGCTAGGTAAGAAGAACAAGACAGCCATTTTCATCGTGTATGTCATTGAAATGAACCGTGCGCTACCGATCGATGCTATAATTAAAGCCGATGTCGAGAAAGCAGAACATGTACTGATGGAGGCCGAGGAATTTGCCGTCGAGAATGATTTCGAAGTTGAAACCGAGATAATCCAGGCCAGGGATGTCGGACCAGCCATTATTGAAGTAGCTCGACAACACAACGTAGATTTGATAATAATGAGCATAAATTATAAGAAGCGGTTCGGGTCGTTTTCACTTGGAACTGCTGTACCACACGTACTTGAAGAAGCGCCTTGCAGAGTACTCATATGCCGGGAACCGAAACTATAAAATCCAATAAGAAAAATATCGTTATCATGGGCTGCGGCCGCGTTGGCGGTAAACTGGCCTCCATGTTCGATGCAGCGGGGCATAAGGTTACTGTTCTTGACCTGGATTCCTACAGCTTCCGCCGGCTTCCGCCGACTTTTAACGGCGCAGCCCTGATCGGCAATGGAACAGATGAAGAAATGCTACGAAAGGCCGGTATCGAGGAAGCCGATGCCTTTATAGCTCTGACACAAGGGGACAACCGTAATGTAATGGCAGCGCAGATCGCCAAACAAATATTTAAAGTACCACGGGTTATCTGCCGTATTTACGACCCGTTGCGCAAGGACATCTACGAGCAACTTGGGCTGGAGTCGATCAGCCCCACTGAAGTATTCGCAGACCTGCTGTTCAACAGGCTGGAGAAGCCGTAATTTATGAAGTCTCTTTATATCGTTATTATCGGTGGCGGCAACATAGGTTACTATTTAAGCAAAGCCCTGCTCAATGAAGGCCATGAGGTACTCATAATAGAAAAGGATGTCCGAAAATGCGAGAGGCTTGAGGACGAACTCGGTAGCTGCTGTATGCGTGGAGACGGTTGTGAAACGGCCATTCAGTCCGAAGCAGGGCTGAACCGGGCGGACGTCTTAATCGCTACTACCAGCCAGGATGAAGATAATCTTGTCGCCTGCCAGGTAGCCAAATTCAAATATAAAGTGCCTCGTACCATTGCATTGGTGAATAATCCGAATAACGAGAAGGCTTTCAAACAACTGGGGGTTGATGCCACCATCGCAGTTACCAACGCCATCCTTGAGCACGTCGAACAAGAGATACCCGCCCACCCCCTGATACACCTGCTCACCATGAGCGGCAAAATGGAAGAAGTGGTGGAACTAACTATAATGAGGGACTCACCCGCGTTAGGTAAAACCATCGGGCAGCTACGGCTTCCAGTTGATACAACTGTAGCCTTGCTGTTAAGGGAGGATGAAAAACCACGTATTCCCAATACCGAGATGGTACTTAAGGAGAACGACCGCATTATCGCACTGACCACGATCGATAGTGAGAAGATAGTGCAGAAGATCCTGTTAGGGTAATATTTGCATCCGCCTCAATCGTTAATGCAGACGGGCTAAACCTTCTTTCAGTTTGTTATATGTGGCAACCAGCCCTTCCGACAACACCCTTGTATCAGCCACAACGCTCATGAAATTATGGTCGCCATTCCAGCGCGGTACAATATGAGTATGGATATGTCCTTCAACACCGGCTCCAGCTACCTTGCCCAGGTTCATTCCTAGATTAAACCCGGCAGGCTTTATCTCTGAAGTCAAAAGCCTTACGCACAATTTGATCAACTCAATATGCTCCATCGACTCTTTATTCGTAGTATCACTCAAATCACCGACGTGCCGGTAAGGCGACACCATGAGATGTCCCGGTGTATAAGGATATGCATTTAGTATTATATAATTGTATTTGCCCCTCAATAGAATATAATTAATTTTGTCTTTGGTTTTTCTCTCGGACGGTTTATCGCACAAAATACAGCCTTTATCATTACCTGACTGCGCTATATACTGCATGCGCCAGGGCGCCCAGATTTTTTTCATAACGTGTCCCCTGCTTAAGATTTCCCTATTGTAGCACGATTATTGACTTTACTGCCTGACATTGATATCTTTAAATTTAATTAGATATGGCATCGCTTGAACTTGGCTTCTTCACAAGAGGCAACATTTCGGGAAGCTTCAGGAAGGAAGTCACCAAAGTCATCAACGATTGCTACAAGCGCTTTGGTGGCAGAGTCCCCTACCGGATAGCGGTATACCTGTTTGATACAGAGGAAAATCTCAATAACTTCCTGCGCGAAGAAAAATTTAAACTCGGTCTCTCGTTTAACAACATCGACGAAGCGTCTCCCTGCACCTTCGAAGTATTCCGAGGATACCCCAAGTTGCTTATATGCAACGACAGGCTGTCCAAGTACAGCAAACACGCCAGGGCCGGCGCAATACGGCACGAGGCGGCCCATACAGTGCTTCACGGCACTCTCGAATACAGCATCTTCCAGATACCCGAAGATTGTCGTCATATTGCCATGGTGAAAGGTATCGACTCGGAGAAGCTGGATGAGGTCTTTTTTCAGCTGTCACTGGGCGTGAAAGATTTCGAAGCTACCAGGTTTCTCATAAGCCACGATTTCATCCAGTGCCAGATCGCTTTCGCCCTCGAATGGATCAAGCCTTCTGAAGATGATCGTACTGCCTGGAGTGTCTCCAGAAGTAACCGTCAGACCAGGTTTATCTACGAAAGCGCCCTGATGCGTCCGCTGTTGTTCACCGACCCGCTGCTTTCTTTGCCCAAATCCAGGAAAGTGCCGCTGGAGGAACAGGTCCAGCTGAGCGCCAGGATTGAGCAGATGCTGGATGTACTTGGCGACACAGAGGAAAAAAAGGTCATTCAAACAGCTGGGGCTATGATTGGGGCTTTTACGGAAGACACGCATATAAACATTGACACCGCCTTCCGTCAGGCTATCAACCTGATTTAATGTGCTTGCCTGTTACAAAGCTTGATTTTCTCTTATAATCTTAATTGAAGTCAACATATAGAAAGGTGAAAATGCATAATCACAAATCGGTAAAATTAGACAATATTATTCATTGTTATCTCTGGCAGGGGATGGGCAACAACTGCAACACGATTGTGCTGGCAAATATACTCAAGGGAGATAAGCCCCACGTAATAATCGATCCGGGTCATGCTATGAATGAATCGAGGGAACTCTGCTTTGCCAGCCTTGAGCAGTCGATGAGCAATGATGGATTGAAAGTTGATGATATCGGACTCATTCTAAATACCCATACGCATCCAGACCATTGCGAGGCTAACGAAAAAATCATTGACCGTAGCGGCGCTGGTGTAGCTTTATCTAAAGAGGAGGACGAGTTCAGGACGACCGTGGGCGAACAACTTTTTCATATGTTTGGCTTGAAACCTCCACGCTTCTCCCCGCTTTTTTACCTGAAGGAGGGCGAACTGGACCTGGGTAAGAATGGACTGAAAGCACAGATTTACCTTACACCCGGACACTCCCCGGGTTCAGTCTGCCTGTATCTGCCTGATAGTAAGACGTTGATCACGGGGGATGTTATCTTTTTCATGAGCGTTGGCAGGACGGACTTCCCGGGAGGCAGCGCAAAATTATTAAAGAATAGTATCGAACGGTTGGCTGAACTTGACGTCGAATGCATAATTCCAGGTCATAATACCGATCCACGCGGGATAATCCAGGGTAAGGAAAAAGTACAGCGCAACTTCGAAGCCGTCCAGATGTTCTTTTAAGGCTGGTGAACCGTTTTATGGATGAAAGAATAGAGTACGCAATAGCGCATACTCAGGTATTGCGGCCCCCGCGGCAAAAGCTGGCCACCTTTGGCAGCACCAATGTCTATTACTATATGATCACTGAGTTGATGAGCGAGGTTAATGTTGTTAGGGAAGGCCGCGTTATTGCCGCACGCCCGAAAATCGTAACACCGGTGTACCTGATTAACGTTGAAGGGTTTAGCGGCCCGGCCAAACGCTATGTCGAAATGATGGCAGAAAAACACCCTTACGAACCAGGTATTTTCTACACGTATAAAAATGAAGCTGGTGAAATGAATATCGTCTCCCAGCCTTTGCCGGAACTGGTTGATAAAATCAACGAGCGTATTGACGGACGCAATGATCCCTTAAGCGCCGTCATCCGGGGAGTTGAGGAGATGTGGGATGTTTCTCTGCTTAAATTCACCTTTGAACTGACCAGGAATTCCGTGCAACACAATGTTTCTGAGATGTACGGGAGAGGGCTCTTTGAAGCAGGGCAGGATGGGGTGCCGCAGGATGCCAGGCTGTATATTGAAGAGCTTTTTGAAAAGGCCCGGCACGACTCCTCCCTGAGTGCCGAGCTTGTCAGCGAGCTCAAGCGCTGGAACCTTTGGTCCGAATACCAGGACCGCTTCCTGCAGATGTTCCGCTAAATGTGAGGAAAAGTTTCTGTGCCAAGCCTACCTTCCTGAATACGATGATCAGGTCAATTACACAGGTACATTGACAAGTGTTTAACCAACGTTATATAGTACAGCGTAGTTACCATAAGAAAAAGGCAATGATTATGTGTTCAGGGCGCTGAGATGAATCAAAGGCGCTCAAATATAGAGATTATCAGCGAGATGCTCAGGATTGGCGCGGATGGAGCGGGGAAAACCGAGATCATGTACAGCGCCAATATGAGCTATAAGCAGTTGCAGAAATACCTAAAATTTATGCTCAGGCAGGGACTGGTAGACAAGGTGGAAATAGGTAACCCGGTGGTAACTTACAAGCTTACCGAGAAAGGACATGGCCTACTAAAAAGTATTGACTTGGTACTGGAAGTATTAAGATTCAGGGACCCGGAAGATAATTAAGTTTGAAGGAGACGTAGATGCCGGAAAAGAGGATGCTGATACTTGACGCTGATACTGTGCAGAGGATTGAACAAAACCGCGGCGATATGACTGTCTCAGAATTCCTTAATTACATTATCGATAGCCACCTGGAACAGTCCATCGAACCGCAGCACGGGGATCTTGTGACCAAGGAAGAGTTTCAGCATTTCGAGGAGGGGATCAGGGACTTGTTGCGCAGCTTCCTGGAGTTTTTCCTCAGCTATGGGCTGGAACTCGGCAAGCATCCCTCAGACGGCGAATTCGATAAACTAAACCTGAAACTACAGGGATTAAGTAAGAATATTAAAACAAAGAAGTACTAAAGTACTATTGAATATCAAATAAATTTGTACTAACCTTATTTTGGATTAGTCTATTCATTTCATTATTTCGTAAATGATAGAATTATGTTCTAGAACATAATTACTTCCAAACTTATGTTGAATGTGCCATAGTGTAATTAGTATTATGTTTGGGAGGTAGCTATGCCTACTGTAAAAGAGTTGCTTAGAGCAGGGCGAAAAGATGAGCTGTGGCAAATGTGCTGCGGATTTCTTGATCTTAACGTCGACCAGTTTATGTCAATCCAGAGAAGGCTCCTGATGGAGCAGATTGAACTGCTGAATAAGTCCGCAATCGGGCGAAGGATAATGAGAGGCATTGTACCCCAGAGCGTTGAAGAGTTCCGCAACAGGGTACCATTAACAACTTACTCCGATTATTGCCCGGAATTGAGGGAGCAACGTGAAGACGTCTTGCCGGTTAAACCTCTTTTCTGGCAGCACACGTCCGGGCGCTCCTGTGATTACCCTTTTAAATGGGAGACCATAAAATGGGTGCCTATCACCCCCGCTTACAGCCGGGAACTGGGAATCATTGGCACGGCCTGTGCCATTCTTGCCGGCTGCGAAGGCAGAGGTGATGTGTCCAGTATGAAGGAGGGTCTTAAATATATCTATGCTGTGGCGCCCAGGCCATATACGTCCGGCACATATGCCTATATCGCTTCTGAGGAAATAGCCGGCCGCAGTTTACCTCCTCTGGATATCGCGGAAAAAATGAGCTTTGAGGAGCGGATCGAGGTCAGTTTCAAGCAGGCTCTAACGCTTGGCTTTGATTATTATTTCGGAGTTACGGTTGCCCTTGTTGCCATAGGTGAGCGGATTAACCAGCGTATGGGCAAAATCCAGATCAATTCTCTATTCATGGAACCCAGAGCTCTGGCCCGTGTTATCCGCGGACTTATTAAAAGCAAAATGGCCGGCCGCAAGCTGTTGCCCGGTGATCTCTGGTCTATTAAGGGCATCTTGAGCAGCGGCACCGACGGTACGATCTTCCGGCAAGTTATCAAGGATTCGTGGGGAAGGTATCCACTTAACTTATTTGCCAGCACCGAGGCCGGTATCATCGCTACGCAAGCCTGGGATTTCAACAGTATGACATTTGTACCGAGCCTTAATTTCCTTGAGTTCATACCTGAAGATGAATATGAGAAATGGCAGAACGATAATTCCTATATACCTAAGACCATCCTGCTGAATGAGCTCAGGGCGGGTGAGAAGTACGAACTGGTGATAACCAATTTCCATGGTAATCCCTTGGTCAGGTACCGCACGGCTGATATTGTACGGATCACCGCACTGAGAAATGATAAACTCAATATCGCCATACCGCAGATGGAATTTGAAGGCAGGGTTGATGACCTTATGGACATCGGCGGTTTTATCCGCTTGAATGAGAAGGTGATCTGGCAGGCTGTCAGTAATACTGGAATTGCTTATGCGGATTGGGTTGCACGCAAGGAAGTCAGCAGCGGGAAAACAATTCTCCACGTCTATATTGAACCAAAGGATGATAACCTGCCGTCCGAAAACCAGGTTGCAGAGAGTATTTACGGAGAACTCAAGAAAATGGACGAGAATTTCCTTTACGGGAATGTTGAGAGCGTCCTGAACACTATGCCTATTGAAGTCACCTACCTGCCCAAGGGGGCCTTCATGAAATATATCAATCTGCGCCGGGAAGAAGGAGCGGACCTGGCACATCTGAAACCGCGGCATATTAATCCCTCTGATAAAGAGTTAACAGTCCTCGGAGTCAATGGTAAGTCGCATCCCAGGGTCGAGAAGACAACTGTTGGAACCACTGCAAAGCGGTAGTTTAATTCTGCGGGTTTTCATTCGGGGCGGTTTCGACGAAACCGCCCCTTTCGCATTCTATCATACGTACTTTAGTACTATTTTCGGTGAATTTCGTGCGTCCGCTCTTGACATTTCGTATATCCGCTCTCATAATGACTACACGCGTAAATACAAATGAATATACATGCTTTAATACCACTACTCGCAACAATAGCCTACATCCCGCTACTTATCATCCTCTATTCTAACCGGCCGTGGCAACGCCAGAAATGGATTTTCGCCCTCTTCCTGCTCTCCATGATGGCATGGAGCTTTGGAGATGTACTCTTCCGCAGCGATTTCTTTTTAAACGAGAAGCTCTACATTGCCAAGGCCGTACTTTGCATATTTATTTTCGCCGTTACGCAGTTGCATTACTTCCTGCGGTCTAACTATGAGCGGAAAGATCTGGGATTCAGGATGGCCTATGTCTTTATGGGAATCGGCTTTCTTATCGCTATTTTTTTCCTGCCGGAAAGTATCTCAGCTGGAGCAAGTGTTGTGCCTGTATACGGCTTCTGGATATACCCGGTGGCTGTTTATTTTTTCTCTCTGCTGCTCCGGGACCTTTATATGCTCTGGAAAAAACTCAAGGCGGTCGTAGATCCGGTTGTCCATAACCAGATCATTTATCTAATTATGGGTGTATCTATATCAGTCTTATCCACCACGCTCTCCCTCTCCAAGCTCGGGCAGGACATACCTCTTGCGCACGTCGGCAATTTCATCAATGCGTTAATTCTGACTTATGCGGTCATCAGGCACCGTCTGCTTGATATGCGCATCGTGCTGCGCCGAGGCTTAATTGTACTTACCATGGCGGCAGTAGGAATTGGCATTTATCTACTCATATATGTTATCGGCCACTTCCTCTTTATGATTGAAGTGGCGCCCTCCGAATTTATACTCGGTATTATAGTTGCTCTGATGGTTACCTTCGTCATTTATCAGATAAGAGACTTTGCCTCCAGCCAGATAGATAAAATACTTTATGGTGGAAGCTACGAGATCCGCCAGGACCTTAACGATTTTGTACAAACCAAGATCAAGGGTGTGCTGAGCCTTGATGAGCTGGGTAAAGAGCTTCTGACGCTGCTTTCCGGCGCTATCAATTGCAAGCAGGCTTTCCTATTATTGCCGCAAGAAGCAACTAACGACTTTTATATTCATTTCGCAGTGCCACCCCATAGAAGAGAGCAGGCAATGGTGATACAGAATGACAGCCCAATCATTCATTGTCTACAGGCAGATAACACATACTTGGCCAGAGACAAGATAGAAATTGCCCCGGAATTCAAGGGCCTATGGTGGGAAGAAAGAGAGAATATCAAACGGCTTAACATTCAATTTTTCCTCCCGTTTGTCAGCCGCGGCAAAATCATTGGACTCCTTGCCCTGGGAGAAAAGGCGGAGAAACGTCGATTTACACTGGAAGATATCAACCTGCTAGAGAAGATCATCAGCCGTGTAGCCACGAGCCTGGAAAAGGAATACTTGCAAGATCAGTTGATGAAACGGGAAAAGGAACTGGCGTTGATCAATGGACTGGCAGGAGTAATATCATCGAGTTTGAATATAGAGGACGTTTACGATGCCTTTGTGAGTGAGCTTAAAGAGATAGTGGAAACCGATTACACCTCGATCAGCACCATCGAAGAAAACGAAATATATATAGCTGCCATATCTACTGAGGTAGGTTCAGCATGGCAGGCCGGCCAGAAATTACCGCTGGCAGGATCGGCAATTGAATGGGTAAATATCAATAGGAAACCCTACTATGACAGGGACATCTCACTGGGCAGAAGGTTCTGGACTACTGAAGAACATTTTAAACGCGATATAAGATCCATTTTGCACTTACCCTTGATTAACAAGGGCTCAGTGGTCGGTGTGCTGACTCTGGGAAGCCGTAAACCATACGCTTATAGTCCAGAGCAGATAACCCTTCTGGAACACCTTGCTTCTCAAATCGCTGCGCCGATTGAAAACAGTAAATTGTATACGCAAACCGAGCAAATTGCACGTGTCGATGGGATAACCGATTTATTTAACCGTCGCCACTTTGATGAACGCCTGAAGGAGGAGATCGACCGCCATTCACGCTACGGTGATGCCCTCTCACTCATGCTGCTGGACCTGGATAATTTTAAAAAATATAACGATACTTACGGGCACCTGGCCGGCGATAAAGTGATCACCTTAGCCGCCGGTTTAATCAAAAGCGCCATCCGCTCCTCAGACCTTGCCTTCCGCTACGGCGGAGATGAGTTCGGTGTTATTTTACCTAATTCAACGACCATGGAGGCATTCAATGTGGCGGAACGTGTACGTGAAAGAGTCAGCACCGAGATGTCAAGCAAGCAAATTGACGTCACCGTCAGTATAGGTGTTGCTTCTTGGCCTGGGGACGGGGCTACGCTGGATGAACTCTGCAGCGCTGCCGATACTGCCCTTTACTATGCTAAACGCACCGGCCAGAACAGGACTTCAATTGCCTCAAAGACATTGTTCTCGCTCAGTGAGCCGTCTGTAAATGCCAATGCTGAAGCCGAGGTATTGAGCACAATATACGCCCTGGCGGCCACTTTGGAAGCCAGGGATAAGTATACCTATGGTCATTCCAGAAGGGTCAGCCGGTTTTCAGTTTCCGTGGCTGAAGCTTTAAACCTGCGTCCTGAGCAGGTTGCCACCATAAGCGCCGCCGCCCTTCTGCACGACATTGGAAAGATTGGTATTCCTGACAACGTGCTCAACAAGAACGGTAACTTACTGGATGAGGAATGGGAACTATTGAAAGCACATCCCCGGTTATCAGCAACCATCATCGGCCATGTCCCCAGCTTAAACGCTTGCCTGGCTTCTGTCAGGCATCACCATGAGCGCTGGGACGGCAAGGGCTATCCCGCAGGTTTAAAAGGAGAAGCGATACCGATTGAGGCACGCATTCTGTCAGTTACCGATGCCTTTGAAGCCATGTTATCCAACCGACCCTACCGCGGCCCGCTCTCGTATAAAAAAGCCATTACCGAGCTTGAAAACTGCGCCGGCACTCAATTTGACGCCACAGTCGTGAAGGTATTTATTCCCATAGCGCTGGCATCTGCGCCCGACGACGCCGAACTTGAAATGCAAAAGATGCTCCCGGGGGACTGATCAAACCGGCTTAACAAGAACACATATATTCTGTGAAAAGTACTTAAACCATGAATTATAAGATCTCTCGGGACGGCTCCAGATTATTTTAAATCCGTGCTTTTTCAGCTTCCATTCAATTTCCACATAATCGTATAGATAGTGATAACGGGGGAGAAGTTCCGATTCTGTACGCCATGGGACGATAACTTGCTTTCCCTTGGGGAAAAATTTCCACTGCCAGTAGTTCCAGACCGTAATAAATGCCTCGCCACCGGGTTTTAATACCCTGCGCAGCTCTTCGAAAGCCTTGCCCCTATCTTCTTTACTCTCGATATGATGATATACCGCGACAGCGATGACCCAGTCAAAGCTATGAGTGCTAATAGGCAGGTGAACTGCATCAGCAGTCAATAGATTAACCGGGAATTTAAACTTATCGGAGTACCTAACTGCCATCCGTAACATCTGGTCCGAAGAGTCGAGTCCATATAAATCGAATATATCTTTGAATGGTAGAAAATCCGGACCGTGCGCACAGCCTATATTCAGCAGCCTGCCCGAACCCCAGCGAGCAGCCAGTTCCTCAAGTTCTGTTTTAAACCTCGTCCAGTGGCGCAGACGGTACCAGCTTTCAGCAATTCCGTTGAAAACACTGGCATTATTGCCATCTTTTGTTGCCATATTCGCAATCTGCTAAACTTTCGTCTGGGCTCACTATAGCATAATCATGAATCCGAATCACGTCATAAAGAAAAGGTCGAGGACCATATCGGGTGTAACCCCGGTGGCTGTGATGGCCAGACCCATGGGCTGTCCCGGAGATTGTGTGTTCTGCCCTACCTATGAAGAGGCTCCTAAAAGCTACACCCCGGAATCACCGGCGGTCTTCCGGGCGCTGTCATGTGACTATGATCCGGCCAGGCAGGTCAAGCTCCGCCTGCAGGTGCTGACTGAAATGGGGCACCCGGGAGATAAAGTGGAATTGATAGTGATGGGCGGCACCTTCCCTGCCTGCCCACCTGATTACCAGCGCCAGTTCATCAAGGGCTGCTACGATGCGCTTAATGGCCGCGTCTGTGCAGACCTGGAAGAAGCCAAGCGTATCAACGAGACCGCGGCCCACAGGTGCGTAGGATTATGTATTGAGACGCGGCCCGACTGGTGCAATGAAGACCAGGTAAAACGCATGCTCGAATACGGCGCAACCCGCGTCGAGATAGGAGTGCAAGCCATTGATAATGAGATCTATCATACCGTGCGCAGGGAACACTCCGTCGATGATGTAATCATGGCTACACAAATGTGTAAATACTACGGCCTTAAGGTCTATTATCACTGGATGCCGGGGCTACCCGGTTCTTCGCCTCAGCATGACCTGGAGATGACGAACGAGCTTTTTAAAAACGATGCCTATAAGCCCGACGGCTTGAAGCTGTATCCAACGCTGGTCATCAAGGGCACTGAACTGGAGCAATGGTACAGTGACGGCAAGTACAGGCCTTATAGCATGGAAGAAATGGTTGATCTGCTGATCAGTATGAAGCAGATAGTGCCTGAGTATGTCCGCATACCCCGCGTGATGCGCGATATCCCACGCAAGTTCATAGTAGCCGGATGCCAGGACTTGTCCCTACGTGGGTCACTTAAAAAAGCCATGCAGGAAAGAGGGGTGAGTTGCCGGTGCACACGCTGTCGAGAGTTCGGGCACCGCTTGAGCGAGGGTTGGCAGATCGGGGAGCCTGCTTTGCGCCGCTGCGATTATCAGGCTTCCAATGGCATAGAGATATTCCTGACATTTGAAGATGGAAACGACACACTGTTCGGTTTATTGAGATTGCGCATCAGGACTAATGGCAGTGATATCTATCCGGCCATGGTGAGGGAAATACACGTCTTCGGTGCCGAGGTGCCACTGGGGGAACAAAACGAGCGTACAGCACAGCATAGAGGTCTGGGAGCACGACTGCTGGCAGAGGCAGAGCGACTTGCGCATGATGAATTTTCAGTGGACAGGATCGCTGTCATGAGCGGCGTAGGCGCAAGGGAATATTTCAGGGCTGAATGTGGTTACGCGCTTGACGGCTATTATATGGCTAAAAACCTGTGACTCTCTCTAATGATATAGATGGCAGGCCACGAAGTGTCCCTGTTCCACCTCGTTAAATTCCGGTTCCGTATTTGGACAAACCGGCATAACCCTGTGGCACCTGGTATGAAACCGGCAGCCGGTCGGTGGTTTTAGCGGTGAGGGGACATCGCCTTTAAGTATAATCCGCTCCCGTCCGGGCGGCCTGAATCCTGTAACAGCCGAGAGCAGTGCCTCTGTGTAGGGATGCAGCGGGTTGGCGAAGAATACTTTTTTATCCGCCAGCTCGACGATCTTGCCCAGGTACATCACCGCCACCCTGTCCGATATATACCTGACTATCGAGAGATCGTGGCTAATAAAAAGGTAAGCTATTTTGTCCTTTTCCTTGATATCGATGAGCAGGTTAAGTATCTGGGCCTGGACCGAAACGTCCAGCGCGCTTACCGGTTCGTCGGCAATGACAAGCTGCGGGTCCATAGCCAGAGCACGGGCTATGCCAATGCGCTGTTTCTGGCCGCCGCTGAACTCATGTGGGTACCTTTCCACAAAGCTAGCTTCTAATCCTACTTTCTCAAAAAGTCTGCCCACACGCTCACTGCGCTCTACAGGGTCCCTAACGTTATGTACTATTAGGGCTTCTTCAACCGAGCTGCCTACGGTCATGCGGGGGTCAAGCGAGGCATCCGGGTCCTGGAAAACGATCTGCACCTTGCCCCGCAGGCTTCGTAGCTCGCTTCTATTCAAACCGATAACATCGGTACCTGAGAAGATAATCTGCCCGCTGTCGGGTTCCTCCAATCGTAAAATAGTTTTGGCCAGCGTTGTCTTGCCGCAACCGGATTCACCCACCAGCCCCAGTACCTCACCCTCGCCGATGCTGAGTGTTACGCCATCCACAGCCTTGATTTCACCCAGCGGCCTGGGTACAAGACCGGCTGTAACCCGGTAGTACTTGCTCAGATCCCTGATCTGCAGCACCGGTAAAACCGCCACTTTTAATTTACCTCCGCATTGTCTTTGAAAAGGTGGCAGGCTGCCTTATGGGCGGTGGAAATAGTCACAGGAGCAGGTTCAACAGAGCGGCAGATATCCATCACCTCCGGGCATCGCGGATGGAAGGGGCAGCCTTTCGGAAGATCTATCGGGCTGGGTGTGTTGCCCGGGATCGATGGTAATCTTGAGGCTTCATCGGATATATCCGGCAGGCAGTTTATCAGCCCCACGGTATATGGATGGGAGGGCTTTCCCAGTATATCTTCCACCGGGGCAATTTCCGCTACTTTTCCGGCATAGACCACCGCCGCCCGGTCGCCTATTTCCCGAACCAGCGACAGGTCATGCGTGATAAATATAATGGACATATTCCGTGTCCGCTTGAGTTCCCGTAGTATGTGCATTATTTGTGCGCGGATCGTTACATCGACGGCCGTGGTCGGTTCATCTGCGATCAATATTTTAGGATCGCAGGACAGGCTCATAGCTATCATGGCACGCTGCCGCATGCCGCCCGACATCTGGTGCGGGAACATACGCAGCGCCCGGCCGGGATCAGGTATCCTCATCTCCGCCAGTAACGATTTGGCCTTCTCCACCGCGTCCTTTCGATCAATATTGAAATGAGTTTTAATTTGTTCCTCTATCTGGTCGCCGATGGTGAACACCGGGTTGAGGGCTGACTGTGCGTTCTGGAAAACCATGGCGATGTCCCGGCCGCGAATTTCTCGCAGACTGTCAACCGGGCAGGTCACCAGATCAGTATCCCCGTAGCTAATCGTCCCCTCCACGATTTTGCCGGGCGGGTTGTCAAAAAGCCGCAGAATAGATAAAGCTGACACGGATTTACCGCAGCCCGATTCGCCGACCAGGCAGATACACTCGCCCGGTCCCACATCGTAGCTGATCCCGTTCACGGCTTTCACAATGCCCCGGCGAGTGTAGAACCATGTCTTCAAATTATTTACTTCAAGAACAGGATTGTTCACAATTATTATCCATTTACGCTTTATACAGTGGCTTTCGGATCAAATGCATCGCGTAGACCGTCGCCGAAGAAGTTAAAGGCCAGCACTGTGAAAAAAAGTGCTATGCCGGGCTCGACCGCCACCCACCAGGCCGTATCCAGGCTATGTTGTCCGGCGTTCAGTATAGTGCCCCAACTCGTGCTCATGGGATCACCCAGCCCGATGAAACTCAAGGCGGCCTCGGCCATGATCACTCCCGGTATCGAAAGTGAGGCCATCACGATAACCAGGCTGATTACATTAGGTATCAGGTGGTTGAATATGATACGTGTATCGCTGGCGCCCAGTGCTCTCGAAGCCGTGATGAAGTCGCGCGTCCGCAGTGAAAGCGCCTCGCTCCTTATCAGGCGCGCAGCGCCCGTCCAGCCGGTAAGGCCGATCACCAGCACGATGATCGCCAAGCTCGGCCCGAAGATGAAGACGATAAGGACCAGCAAGAGGAAGAAGGGAAAGGTCATCATGATATCGGTGAACCTCATCAGTATATTATCAGCCCACCCGCCCAAGTAGGCTGACAGTACCCCTAGAAAGGTACCGATGCATATGGCGATGCCCGTCGCCAGCAGTCCTACAAATAATGAGATGCGCGCCCCGGAAACGAGCATAGCCAGCATATCACGCCCTTTGCTGTCCGTACCCAGCGGATGATCAGCCCTGCCCGGAATTGTACTGGTCGTAAAGTCATTGGTTTTTATGTCATAAACCGACTCCTGGACCGAAAACCCGAGAGGCGGCAGGTTCTTAATCTCAAAATCCGCCCTGGTAGGTTCCTGGGTGAAAAACGGTCCGAAGATGCCGACAAGGGCCAGGAATACGATGAATCCAAGTCCTGCTAGCGAGAGTTTGTTCTTCTCAAGCCTTTCCCAGTAGTAAACCGCCAGACGCCTATCCATATAGAACAAGCCTGGCCTCCTGCCGGCATAGCGTTTCTTAATCATAGCGTATCCTCGGGTCGAGGTAAGTATAGATAATGTCAGTGAGCAGATTGATCAGCAGCACCATGAAGGTGCCGATTAGGGTGACGGCAACCACTACAGCATAGTCGTTGGCAAATATGGCATTGAACGACACCTGCCCCAGGCCCGGTATTCCGAAAACGATCTCGGTGAGGTATGCGCCTCCGAACACAATGCTGCCCAGGTCGTACATAATTATCGTGACCAGTGGCAGCATGGCATTACGCAAGACGTGTTTACCGATCACGGTTCTCTCAGGCAGACCCTTGGCGCGCGCCGTGGTAACGAAATCCTTGCGCAGGTTATCCAGCATTGAAGACCTGGTATACCTGGTGTACGCCGCAAAGGAACCGATAGCGAGTGTAAGCACCGGAAGCATCAGTTGCTTCAGGTTCTCCGGCGACCAGATCGGGTAACCTGTATCGTAATAGGTTTTAAAAAAATGTAATTGTACACCAAAAACCAATATAAGCATCAGGCCGAGCCAGAAGCCCGGCACGGAAATGCCGATAAAGGAAATAATCGACGCGGCATAGTCGAATTTCGTATTTTGCTTCACAGCAGATAGTATGCCCAGGCCAATGCCGATGATAATGGCCAGTATGGTTGATAGGAAGATGAGTTGAAAAGAATATATCCAGTGCGATGCGATGAGGTCCGTAACGGGCATGGAAGTGCTGAAGGACCAACCCCAGTTACCCTGCAGCAGGTTGCCCAGGTAGGCAAAGTACTGCTCCCAGATGGGCTTATCCAGGCCGTAACGGGCCTCGATGGCCTGCTTGACTGACTCTATGTCCTGGCCCCTGGCAGCGATATTCAGCAGGTAGCGGTCTACAGGTGAAGTGGGGCCTACACGAAGCAGGATAAAGGTGATAGTCAGGATACCCCAGGCGATGATTACGCTGTAGATCAGCCTTTTAATAATATAAGTGCGCATACGCTCCGGCCCGGGGTGGCAGACCTGTTCAATACCCGGTTATTCAAAGCGCCACATGTAGTAGTTATAGCCCATATTGATGCCCGGTTCAAGGCCTTTAACGTTCTTCTGAAAGCCGCGGTTGCTGCGTGCATACACAATGAAATCCGCAGGCTGCTCTTCCGATATAATCTTTGCCAGCTCCAGGTATATCTTTTTTCTAGTATCTTTGTTCAGGCCTTCCTTCGATTTCACCTTTTTAAAAAGTTCATCCGCTTTATCGTTATAGAAACCGAAGCTATTCAAACCTCCGTCACTTGCAAAGAAAACTCTGCTGCCGGATGGCGCCAACGGATCCGTGTTATGACCCAGCAAGATCATATCCCAGCCTTCCTCACTGACTGCATTGGGGCCGTTGTTATACCGTGGTTCCTGGTCGCTGCCCGGCACCTTGTTCATCATATACTGGCGCAGCAATGTCGGCCATTGAACCATTTTAACCTCGACCTCTATGCCTATAGCTGTCAGTTCCTGCTTGATCAGCAGGGACATCGATTCAACAATGTCGCTACCAGGAGTGGTAACGAGTGTAAGCTTGACCTGTTTGCCGTTATTATCCATTAATTGGATTTTACCATTCGTCGTTTTGCTCTCGTAACCTGCCTGCTTCAGCAGTTCCAAAGCCTGCTGCTTATCGTTAAGCGGGGCTATGCCCAGTTTGAGCACACTCTCATCGCTGTACCAGGGTGAGCTGGACGGGATGAAGCTGAAAGCCGGTTCGGCAAAGCCCAGGTAGATCTTTTTCACAATCGTATCTTTATCAATGGCCATGGATAGCGCCTGGCGTACTTCTTTATTGTGCAGGCCTTCCCAGCCATTGGTCCTCTGGTTATAGGCGATCAGATTGTAACCACGGGTCGGGACCGTATAGATGTTGAGCCGGTCCATCTTCTTGAACTTGGATACATTGGCGGGCTCGATGCCACAGTAAGTTATATCGCCGGCCTCGAGCGCCGCTTGCATAACAGCCGACGTCCCGAACATTTTGATAATATAATCCTGAAAGAAAGGTGCGCCGTTATCTTTACCGAGGAAAAAGTCCGGGTTGCGTGTTACCACGTATTTATCGTTGCGCAGCCACTCTTTGAACTTGTAGGGACCGAGGTTGCCCGTATAGGAAAGGCCGTTGAACTCTTTGGCCTGGGTGAAGGCGTCGATATTGCCTTCGTATTTAGAAGCAATGTATTTCGGGTAAGGGATCAGGTCATATAGTGTATATACAAACTCAGTGTCAACGGTTTGACGGGTGACCGTGAAGGTCGTATCATTCACAACTTTTGGCGTTACGTAGACTTTTGTGCCGTTCACCTCTTCCTGCCAGTCATCCCTGTAGTTATAGTTCAGCCAATCAGAAAACATCAGGTTTTTTAACGTGTAGACATAGTCCTCCGCCGTGACCGGCGAACCATCGCTCCATTTAAGATCATCCCGTATTGTAATAGTGTAAACCAGCCCATCAGGCGAAGTCTCAATATCCTTGCCCAGGCAGCGCAACTGGATATTAAACTGGTTATCATAGGTTGCCAGCGACTCCAGCGTATAACCCACATAGCCAAACGACGACGCGTCCGCTGCCAGTATCCAGTTAAGCGTCTCAGCCTCACCACCGGCTACATCGCCCTCGATGAAAACACCCCGGGCTGCCGGTGCGCTACAGGCAGGCATTAGCAGTCCCACCAGGACAAGCGAAAGCATTAACAGAAATATGTTTCGCCGGCTTTTAACTTTCATTTGCACCTCGTTTACTGCTTTATGCTGCAACCTATTCAAAGTACCAGGAATAGTAATTATAAAACAAGTTAGGGCCTTGCTCTACACCTTTCACATTGTTCCGAAACGCCAGGTTGTCCTTATAAAAGACCAGGAAATCTACCGGCTGTTCCTCCGATATGACCTGCGCGATCTCGCTGAAAATTTTTTCCCGGTTCTCCTTGCTCAATCCCTCGGCCGATTTCGCCCTTTGATAGAGGGCATCCACTTTATCGTTATAGAAGCCGAAGAGATTGTATTTACCGGAGGATGTAAAGAAGGCCTCGCTACCCTGTAAAGACAGGGCGTTACCATAGGTGGAGAGTATGACCAGATCCCAGGGCTGTGCGCCGACGGCTTGAGGTCCGCTATTGAAAGTGGGATTCTGATCGCTTCCCGGCACCTTGTTCATCAACCCCTCCTTGAAGATAATTTCCCGTGTGGAGAACTTGGGATTGATATCCAGGCCAATGGTCATCAGATTCACCCTGATCAGTATAGCCAGGTTCTGCTCGAAGTCGCTGCCTATATCTACAATGAAGTTGAGCTTAATAGGGTTGCCGTGCTTGTCAACAAAGCGTTTCTGCCCGTCAATCTCTTTCATTTCATAGCCGGCGCTCTTGATCAGTTCGATGGCCTTATCTGTATCAGCAGACGGAGTCATTCCATAATTTATTAATACCGATTCGTTGTACCAGGGTGAATAGGGCGGTATGAAACTGAAAGCAGGGTCGGCATAGCCGGAGTACATATCGTTGATGATGGCAGGTTTATCTATTACCATAGATATTGCCTGCCTGATTTTCGGATTTTTTAATCCTTCCCAGCCATTATCACGTTGATTATAAGCCACATATACATAATAACCAGTCGGAACAGTGAAAACATTGAATCTTCCCAAGCTTCTGAACGAGTTGGCGTCCTGCGGGTCTATCAATGCATAGCTGATTTTCTCATCACGCAATGCCTCAATCATCATTTGCTGAAGACCGAAAGCCTTAATGCGATACGTCTCGAAATATGGCGCCCCGTTCGTTTTACCCAGGTAGTATTCGGGATTACGCTTCATCACAAATCCTTCCTCTGAACTCCAGGCAGCCGGTTTATACGGGCCGAGGTTACCCGAATAATTTAGGTTTACCAATTCAGGCGCAGTGGTGAAATCCTCGAGCCCCTTCTCATAATGCTGAGCGACATGCTTGGGATAGGGCATAAGCTCATAAAGTGTGTAGATGAAGTCAGGGTCTACCGTTTTTCTCACTACTTTAAAGGTCGTATCATCCACCACTTCCGGGCTGACCATGTATATACCGCCACCTATATTTTCTTGCCATAGTGGTTTCTCAACGTATTCAAGCCAGCTGGCGTACATCAGGTTTTTTACGGTGTAGACATAGTCGGCCGCAGTAACCCTGGTACCATCCGACCATTTGAGATCATCACGGATGGTCATGGTGTAAATTAGGCCATCGGACGAAACCTCGATGTCTTTGGCCAGACAGCGCAACTGCAAATTGTATTGGTTATCAAATGTAGCCAGCGGATCAATTATAAAGCTGGCATACCTCTTCGACGCACCTCCATCCGTGGCTATCATCCAGTTGAGCGTCTGCGCTTCTTCGCCGAGTTGCCCTACAATAAATTCACCTTTAACTGGATGCAATTGTTGCGGGCCGTCAGCGCAGGCAGGTAATAACAAAATGACTAAGGATATGACGGTTGATAAAAAAATTAGTTTTTTCATTTCAACTCCTTGTAACGAAAGAAAAGCAAAAACGTTGCGGAAAAGAAGGCGCCAGTCAGAATTACGACACTAACCTCCCTGCAACAATGCAGGGTGCTATATACTAACACAATTAAAATATCAGATGAAACTCATTTTTAGCTGCTCAATAGCCTGGTCGACCTTAGCCGGATCGTTATCCGCGCTAATCCTCTGTATAGCTTCATCAATCTTCTGGTACCTGGTTGCATCGAATATGTCAACCAGTTTCTCATAAAGACCCGCCCGCCTTCCCAGTCTGAAGTTAAGCCGTTCCTTGAGTGGCATATCCAGGTACCTGTGTATTGTGTCCAGGCATTTCCCCCTGGCTTCGGGGTACTTGCCTTCCAGTTCGGGCAGCAGGTTCAAGATATGATCGCTCTTCAGTTCACCCGAGAAATTTAGCTTTTCTATGAACTCACCGATCTCCCGCACCGTTTCATCCTCACTCAACAGCTCAAATTCTCCGGCCTGGAGCTTCTGCCAGAGCGGCATAATCTCGCTGACATGCAGACTGCGCAGACGGATAAAATCGGGATTCACCTCGCTTAAAACACGAGCAGACTCACTGGCGTGTTCTTGCGACCACTTCCTGCCGCCCAGTCCAGGCATGTAATACTCGGATAGCTCGATACCGGCCTCCTTAATCTGCTGGCCTCCCTTGACGTGATCCTCCGCTGTCATACCTTTATCCATAAATTCCAGCACGGGGTCGGCCCCACTCTCCATGCCCACATGGATGCGTGTTAACCCGGCTGCTCTTAATTCACGGAACTCCTCGATGCTCTTCTTCGCGGCCGTCTTGGAGCGGCAATAGGATGTGATCCTGTTTAAAGACGGAAAACTGTCCTTAAGTGACCGAAGTATTTTCACCAGGTCGGGTGTGCGCATGATTACGCTGTTGGCATCTTGCAGAAAAGCCGAATCTCCACCAGCATACTGCCACAGTGCTACCTGCCTGACGCAGTCGCTGGGTGATGTCTGGTTATAGATATAGGCTGCAATTTCACGCAGGCGGTCGCCATAGCCATTCATCCAGCCAAACTCTTTCATCACATCGAAAATAAGCCTGGCCGTTTCGATGTCACTGATAACCTCTGCGGCCGTCCTCAGTTCGAATTTCTGTCCCTTATAAACAGGGCAGAAGGAGCAGCGGTTCCATGAACAGTTGCGTGTGGCGCGGATGAGGAGTGAATAAGCTTCGCTGGGAGGCCGGATGGGACCTGTCTCAAAATAGAGGTCGTTCAGCTTGTGAAGTACAGTGGTATCCATAGTTATTTCCCATTATTTTAACGCCTATTGCCAATAACATGAAATCTGATTGCATGACGGCTGTCAGCCGATTACAATTATCCGGTTGATGAAAAACTCTATCGAAGTGGTGTCATTCGATGTCGAAGGCACCCTGGTCACCACGGATTTCAGCTATGCCATCTGGTTTGAACTGATACCCGGCCGCTACGCTAAAAAACACGGCCTATTATTGCCCGATGCCCTGGAAAAGGTAAAGGAGGAATATAGCAAGGTCGGTGATCAGCGGCTGGAATGGTACGACGTCCAGTACTGGTTCAACCACTTTGGCTTCGGCCAGGCCGATATCGCTATGGAAGAACTGCAGCCGAGAGTGAGCTATTATCCGGATGCGGGCAGAGCATTGGAGATGTTGAGGGGAGAATTTAAATTGACCGTTGCCTCTGGTTCACCCCGGCTTTTTCTCAAGCACCTGCTGCAGGACACAAGTCACTATTTCGGCAGCATATTTTCCTCAGTGTCCGACTACAAGAAAGTTAAAAAAGCCGATTTTTATGAGAAAATGTGCCGGGAATTAGGGGTTGATCCTGGCCATGTAGTACACGTGGGCGACAATTACCAGTTTGATGTGCTTGAACCTGCCAGCATCGGTATCCGCGCTTTTTACCTCGACCGCGAAGGAAAATCAGCAGATACACCAGCGGTGCGCAATCTGGAAGAATTTGCTAACATCTTGCTCGGCAAATAAACAATATTCAGGGAGGTTGAAATGGCAATTACCATCAGCACACTGGTTGAGAACACGGCGGGAACGCCCCTGACCATTGGTGAATGGGGGCAGAGCCTTTTGATCGAAGCCGACGGTAAAAAAATACTCTTCGATACGGGGCCGACCGGCATGATACTGAAGAACGCGGCTGCCCTGGGAGTTGACTTAAGCACCGCCGATAGAATCGTCATCAGTCATGGTCACTACGATCACACCGGCGGCCTGCAGGACGTGCTGGTGAAGATGCTCGAATCAGGGCAGCACCCTGATGGAATCGAAGTCATCGGCCATCCCGACATTTTCACACCCAAATATTTCTATATAAAAGACTTTATTGAGAGATATATCGGCATGCCTGTCCAGCGTGAAGAACTGGAAGCATTGGGTGCCCGCTTCAACCTCTCCCAAAATCCGGTTAAGCTCAGTGAGAGCACGCTGACCACGGGCGAGGTGGAAATTACAGTAGACTACGAAAAAATTGATAAAGACCTTCACGTCAAGGAGAATGGAACACAGGTCCCTGATAAATTGGCTGACGACCTGGGCATCATCATTAAGACTGCGCAGGGACTGATCGTACTGCTCGGCTGCGCCCACGCCGGC
>CAZABI010000002.1:0-20329 GCA_964483235.1 uncultured Dehalococcoidales bacterium
GCTGCACCTGATAAATGAGTTAATGAGCGGACGGATTGAAGAAATAAATCCTGCTATTGATATCTCAAAGACTTACGGAGTGGCTTACCCGCAAATAGAACAGCTTCTGGGTAAGAGCTCGGAGGAAGTGATACAGGCACTTGATTCTCTGGCCGAAGAGGGTGTGCTTGAATCACGTTTTTATGACCGGCTGATTTTCTGCCCGATATGCAGTTCTATGAACTTAAGGCCAAGCATGCGGTGCCCCAAGTGCGGCTCCGGAAATGTAATCAAGGGTCGAATAATCGAACATTTTATCTGTGGGAAAAATGGGCTGGAAGAGGAATTTATATCAAGTGGCAAGTATGTATGTCCGCATTGTAAAAAGCCCCTTAAGTTCTTGGGAACGGATTACCGCAGCCTGGGCGTTAATTTTAAATGCCGTAACTGTGGGGTCCTTTTCGCAGATATTACTCTCAAGTGGCAGTGCTTAAGATGCTCGGTGTATTTTACCGATGACGAGGCCAGGATACATACAATATATTCTTATGTATTAAACGAGGACAACAGGAATTGGCTCACCTTTGATATGGGTTTCAAATCAAAATTCATCGACTATTTGAAGAGCCAGGGGTACGATGTCTTTGAGAAGGCAAGGGCCAGCAGCGGGGTAGGATCGGGAGTGACCCATCAATTTGATATCCTGGCCAGGAGAGATGATGGTTTCCTGCCATTCCTGCTTGGCATTGGCATAGCCATCGGTCACAACAACGAAGATGTTGGGCTGGAAGACGTATTCAGATTTGATAACAAGGCCTATGACATAGGCATACACGATAAGGTGCTGCTGGCAGTCCCGGGATTTAATAGCGAAGCGCGTCAATTTGCGCGCCGTCGACGTATTAAAACTTTTGATGCCAGAGAATTAGCGGAATTTATCAGTAACGTCGATAATGTTACTGCCCGTCCGGTCACTAAAAAGGTGTTTAATTTTGAAAGCCGGAGCCAGATGCTGGATTATTTACGCGAGCAAGGTTACCGAATCGAGGAGAATGCCAGTATCAAGGGTAGATCAGGGGCAGAATATTTCATGGATATCGTCGCGTATTTTGACGACGGACTATTTACACATACAATGTCTATCGGGATATTATCCGGGAAGGAGGAGACCGGGCTTGAAGAGGTCTCTTCGTACGATACTAAGGCTTGTGATATAGGGATACATGACAAGATATTAATTGTGTCACCCGGATTATCCAGGGCCGCCCGGCAATTTGCCGATCAGCAGAGGATAAAAATAGTTGAAATGGAGAGCGCTGTTATACTGAAATAGTGTATTGTTCATTGAGAGGATATTATGGCTGTTGAGCCGAACGACTTAAAAATAACGACAGGCATCAGTACCAGGTCAAGCGGGCCCGGTATTGCGAAATTAAACGTTCAGTATAATGCTCCTACACCCCAGGCGTTGCAATTGATACCGGAGGATGTGGCGAGAAAATACAATGTAATGCCGTTGATGCTTGAAAACAACACATTAAGAGTTTGCATGTCCAATCCCAGTGATATACTCACCATTGAGAATCTTTCTATTTACACAAAGAAAAGGATCGAGCCATTAAAGGCTAATGCCGACGATATCAAAGAAGCTATCGATTTCAATTATAAAGCATTGAAGGATGCCGGAAGAGCTTCAGACGTTATCGGGCCAACCGGGATCGTAGCTGATGATAGATCTGCCACCGACGCCGCAGCAGGTGAAGCACCGGTGGCACGTACATTGGACAGGTTACTGGAAGAGGCGACCAAGGCACGTGCTTCCGATATACATATTGAACCTGAAGAGAACAGGCTTCGCATCAGGTACAGGATAGATGGCATTTTGCATGAGGTAGCTTCATATCCCGTCAGCATACATAGCGCGCTGATATCACGCATCAAAATATTATCTGATATGAATATAGCTGACCACCGTCGCCCCCAGGACGGGCAGTTTTCATTTGAATCGCATAATCGCAGGGTAGATGTCCGTGTTGCTACCGTCAACACAGTTAATGGGGAGATGGGGGTATTAAGGCTGCTGGATAAATCACTGGCCGCTCTCTCCATGCCGCAGTTGGGATTCATCAGGGAAAGCCAAGAGAAGTTCGAAAAAATGCTGGTGATGCCTTATGGGATGGTCTTAATCAGCGGTCCAACAGGTGCAGGCAAGACCACCACGTTATATGCAGGAGTAAACTCCCTGGACAGTGTCGGTAAAAATATTATCACCATTGAGGATCCGGTGGAATACCGTTTTGGGAATATCAATCAGATACAGGTAAATGTCAAGGCCGGGCTTACTTTTGCGGGTGGATTGAGGTCCATTGTGCGCCTGGACCCGGATGTAATACTGGTTGGCGAGATACGCGATGGTGAAACCGCGCAGATAGCGGTGCAGTCAGCTCTAACGGGACACCTGGTGCTATCCTCTGTACATGCCAATGAAACAATCGGTACTCTGCTTCGTTTAATTGATCTCGGCGTTGAGCCGTTCCTGATAAGTTCCGCGGTTGTGGGCATCATAGCGCAGAGGATGGTAAGGCGCGTCTGCCCACATTGTGCCCGTAAAGTAGCTGTCCCGCTGGTGGAGCAAATGGCGTATGAAAAAGAGATGGGTGAGAGCAGGACTGAGTTTATGTACGGGGAAGGCTGTAAGCAGTGTGTATATACAGGATATCTCGGCCGGACTGCCCTGTTTGAAATACTGACCTTCACCGATGAAATTCGCCGGATGGTGGTGTCGGGTGCCAGCAGCGCTGAAATCAGGGTGACCGCTTTGAATGAAGGACTTATAACTATCATGCGGGACGGCATGTTAAAAGCTAAAGCAGGTATCACCACACCCTATGAAGTGCTGCGAAACGCCTATTCCGTCAGTTAAGTAAATTGAAATAGCATGCGAGTGAAGTTAAACAAGATCAGGTGCAAAGGCATATGGAATACGAGTACATTGGTTATAACGCAGACCGCAGGGTAGTAAAGGGCAGAATCACCTCCGAAACTGAAAAATCTGCTAATGACAGGCTTACCCAGGGCGGGTTTCAAATACTCAGCATAAAGCCTATCAATTCATTTCTGGCGACATCAATCAATCTCCGCCCCTCGGTAAAGCAGGAAGAGATAATCATGTTTTCCCGGCAACTCGCGCTGCTCCTGGAGTCGGGTATAGGTATTGTCCAGGGGATTGAATTACTTAAGGTACAGACAACTAATAAAGGATTTGCAAGTATGCTGGAAAAGATCGTGAACGATCTGAGGAGTGGCAGCCCGCTTTCTGCCGCCATGGAGAAACATTCATCTGCATTCTCCAAAATGTACTGTAAAATTGTCGCTGTTGGTGAGCAGACAGGGCAACTGGAGGGTGTCCTGCGCAACCTTGCCGATTACACCGAACAGGCCACAGCCGCTCTCAGGAAAGTCAAGCAGGCGATGACCTATCCCATCATCGTCTTCTTTCTGGCTATCGGGGTCGGCATCGTAGCCGTGACTTTTGTTATGCCGCCTATTATGAATTTGTTTAAGTCATTTGGCACCGATCTTCCCCTGGTCACCAAATTACTCATCGGGTTTATGGATTTCATGACCAGGTATGGTACTTACCTGGGAATCTCCATTCTTATATTAGTAATCGTTTTGTTTTTCTATGTTAGGACACCCACCGGCGGCTACCAAAAAGATCTGTTGCTGCTGCGCTTACCGGTCATAGGCCGGCTTAACCTGGTTAACAGCCTGTCGCGCACCTGCCGCAGTATTGCCATGCTTTTCAAGTCCGGCCTGCCTTTACCGGATATCCTGACTTTAACGGCAGATTCGAGCGGTAACAGGGTACTGTCCAGGGCACTGCTTGAGGTTGAGCAGGATATTATCAGAGGTGAGTCTCTGGCAGCATCCATGAAGAGGAAACCGGTTTTTCTGCCGCTCATGACCGAAATGACCAGGGTAGGAGAAGAGACGGGAAACCTTGATAACACACTGGCCATAGTGGCTGACAGCTTTGAAATAGAAGCTGCGGATAAACTGCAGACAGTGCTGGGATTGATAGAACCGGCTATGACAATAGCTATTGGCCTGATAGTAGGCTTCCTGGCACTTGCCATTTTTGTTCCAATCTATTCCAGCATGAGCCTGATAGGGGGATGAACGTAAGATGATGGTGCGAAAATATGGCCGTGAATCGGGCTTCAGCATGATCGAGGTCCTCGTTGCCATGGCAATACTGGGTTTTGTTACCATGGCTTTTGTGGGCAGCCAGTATGTAGCCATCAAGGGCAATGAGCTCTCCCTTAAGCGCATTTCGGCCGAAAGCCTGGCTCGCAGCGAACTGGAATTCGTTAAGGCAAGTCCATTTGAAGATGCCTGGTGGTCTTATACCTTACCCGGTGCTCCTCCCTCGTGGGCGCCTAATCATAACAGCCTGCCTGTGGGCTATACAGATTACTCTATAACTGTCACGGCTGATACCTTGTCCGGTTATGATAGTAAAATACAGAAGCTAACCGCTGTTGTCTCGTACAAAGGCAGCCAGGTTATGACAGTGGTTGCTTATAGGGCAGATTGAGACCCATGAATAAATTGTTGATTAGAAAAACAATCGGGGAGAGAGGATATACGCTCATTGAACTTCTCGTAATTATCAGTGTTGTTGCCCTGCTATCCGGTGTTCTGGCCATGACTTACAATCTTATTACCAGGACGGCCAGTATGAATAATGAAAGTAGCGTTGCGCTGTTGCAGGTAACTGAAGCCAGTCGCTGGATCACCAAAGATGTCCAGAGTGCAGACAATATCACGGGGTACTCTGACATCGCATGGAACTGTGTAATGAATTGCTACGATTGGACGGGCACCAGTATAGACACGGTTAATGTTGAGTATGTGATCCAGAACGGGGTCCTGTTACGCATAATTAACCAGAGTCAGACAGTGGAGATAGCCCGGTATCTCAGTGGCCCCGGTACCAACACGCTCTTTACCAAATCCGCCAGTGAGGATAATGCATATATCCTTACACTCAAGGTTGTTTATAACAACGCGAGCGTAAGCAAGACATATAAAATCAACAAGCGCATACCTGGAGGTAGCTGAGCCATGAAGAAACTAATACATGAACTAAAAACGATTTTCAGGGAAAAAGCAGGCATGATCCTGCCGCTGGTACTGGTATTAATGGCCGCTGGTGCTTTTATTATCGTACCCGGCCTGTGGACTGCACAGGCAGCCATGACCATGAACAGGATAGCCGAAGACGACACGAGGGCCTATTATGCCGCTGATGCCGGCATACTGGACGCGTACTGGAAACTGAAGCAGGAAAATCTTCCTGACCCTGACCCTTACCAATTATATTACTCATTTACCTTAACGACACCGATAAACGGCTACATCGTAACCTGGGAGATTGTAGATCTCGTCACAGATGGCGACAATACTATTTACTCAATCCGGGCATCCACTACACCTGTTACAGCGAGTCTGCCAATGGTATTTGGCGCAGGTACAGGAATCAATTATTACAGCCCTTACATAAGGGCACAAGGTGCGCCCCGTGAGGCTATTATCGCGGAAATTGAGAGGCACTATACTTATGAATATGACAGCGGATATCCATTCCAATATGCTGTTGCCAGCACGGGCGGGAAACTTTGGATTAAAAGCAATGTCAATATCAATTCAGTGCCGATTAATGGCCAGGCTAATGTATTTGCCAACGGCGAGCTGGATGTGAGTACTGCCTTGAGCGTTTTTGTTAATGGTAAGGGATACTATACACAAGGTACTCCTGATTGCACCCGCATTTTGAATGGGGGATGCGTGAAAACGGATCCCATTACATTTCAACCTCTTAATGAAACAGGCTATTGGGAAAAGGTGAAATTGGGAATAGGCTATCCAAATCCGCCGCCGGTAAATATGCCCACTTCCAATTATGGAACCACGACTTATGTGTATGACGGAGAGAACAATAGAATTAAAATTGACGGGACCTCTAATTGGGTTACTTTAGGCAGTGTTAAGAATCCCACTTACCTTGGAGGGGCAGGCACCATTACATACATAGACGGCAATCTGATACTTGGTTACCTATCCGGCAGCAGGTTTAAATTGAATGGTGTTTTGTGGGTTAATGGCTCGGTTTATGTTAAAAATAATACGTATATCGATACTGATCCATCTCAACAGAGTTATATACTGGCTCATGGAAACGTGGGAGTGGATACTGATCACGGTATAACGTTTGTCACAAATTCCAAAATAATCTGCGCAACTAACAACCTGAATTTAATATCTGATAGCGGGTCCATCGTGTTTGAGAGCGGTATTGACGGCCTGCCCGATACCCCGGTAAATGTTGGTGTCTTATACGCTCCCAATGGTGCGATTATAATCAATTCGAATTCCGATGTCGTTGCCAGTGCAGTCCTCGGTAAGAGCGTGACATTAGATTCCAATGTCACCATTAATTACGATACTAACCTTAAGAATAATCCGCCGGACGGCTGGGAACTCAATAAGGTTGCCAGCGCCACAATTACAAAATACCTTCGCAGATAGTGAATTAAAGACTGGAGGAAGGATAGTATGATATTATGATTAATAGGAAATGGCCAGCATATCTGAAACCAAGCCTTCGCCCAAGAAGGGGCTTTTTGATAAGCTTCCCAGGCTTAGCACGCCAGTCTGGCTGATTATCATTGGCGGTATCTTTGTCATACTGATGGTTCCACTGGTAACGGATTTGATCACCGCTACCTCACAGCATTACGAATTGGCAACGAGAACAGCACAACTGCAGTCTCAGTATAACGACCTGATGAGTAAAATTTCAGCGCAGTCAGAGCTGGGCGACCAGATTAAACAGAATAAAAAGGATCTGCAGGCAATAAAGGCAAATTACAGGAAAATATCAGAGAATCCCGAGGTCTCCCAGGCTATAGTTGACATCGCCTGGGATCATGACATCACTGTCACCAGTATTGCGGTAGCTATTGAAACCAGCAAAGTGACAAATGTAGAATACCCGGTTTTAAAATATACAGTATCACTGAGCGGACAGGTAGCCAATTTTCAAAACCTGCTTATTGCTGTCGGAAAAAAATATCCGACCTGCCAGATACTCAGGGTCGATATCACGCCTTCGCAGGTAGAAGGTGAACTGGATAAAGCGACTGTTGTGATGCAAATATTATGCGACAGGGATGTTTAACCGGATAAATGCTGACCATAAGTATTGAAGATAATGCCGTAAAACTGACGGTTTTCCAGGGCAGGCGGGTCAAGGCCGCAATTGCAGAACCTCTTGACAATGGATTAGTTCAGGATGGTGTTGTTTTAGATAAGGTTAAGGTTGGCAATGTAATAAGTGGCATACTGACCTCGCACGAAATCAGGGAGAAGGAAGCCATCGCCTGTGTAAGCAGCGTACATTCGATTTATCGCGTAATCTATATGCCGAATATCGATAAAAACTTGATGGCGGAAGCTGCCAGGCGTGAAATGGAACGGGTATCACCGGTTCCGCTGGATACACTGTATTCTTCATGGCAGGACATTAAGATTTCTAATGTTGAAACAGCCCTTTGTTTACTTGGAATTCCGCGTGATAATATCGACTCTGTCTCAAGCACCATAGCTGAAGCAGGCCTTAAGCTCAAGCTCCTTGAACTGAAACCATTGTCGGTGGCGCGGGTAGCTACCGAGGGGACTGCCACGGTGATCGATGTGGGAGAAGGTGGCTTTGATATTGTAATTAAAGATAGAGGAATAGCGGAACTGATCCGCAGCCTGTCATTTTCATCTTCCTCCATGACTGACAAGGATAAGGTTGCTCAAATTAAGGATGAAGCTGCCCGAACAATAAGTTATTATAATTCCAGTCACCCTGAGAGGTTGATAGGCAATGAAACTCCGTGCTATCTGGCCGGTGATTTAAAAGACAGCCTGATGCAGGCACTGGAGTACTTCATCAAACCCATGCCGGCAATTATAACCTATCCCGCCGGCGCTGAGGAAGAACAATATACAGCCAATACCGGTCTGGCCAGTAGGTCGAATAATACAGTCTCCAAATACCTGCGGGTGGAAATGAATGTACTGCCAGGTGTTTCGGCGGTTGGAGCGGCACCGGCAGCCAATCTGGTGCCCGTGATTGTATTTACTATCTGCACTGTAATCGTTGCGTCCACCTTTTTTATCACCCAGGTGCTGATGAGGGAAACCGTGAATCTTCAGGCACAGGTTGATGAAAGAACGAAGTTGGTTACGCAAGCTCAGGTGCAGTTAAAGCAGGGAGTTGATCAGCTAAAGCAGGAACAGGAAAGCAGTAAGGCTGCTTTGAATACTTTTAAAGCCCCATTGAATTATCTTGCCCAGCAGCGGTCGTCGATAAACACAGAATTGGGTAAAGCAATCTCCATCCTACCGGCAACTATTTATCTGAATAATATCGTCTATGATAATGTGGTTATCTATATCGAAGGAACTGCGCCCAATGAAAGCATGGTTATGGATTATGCCAGGGAACTCAGGTTTTCCGGGTTGTATAGGCTGGTGATGACAACGAATGTGGAGAACCGGGATTATAACGAGATATTTTTTAGAATCGCGCTCACACTCAATAGGTAGATTTGTCTTTGTGATACTAAAGCGAGAATAATTCCATGCATGTTGAGGATTTATTAATAACGGCTAAGGAGCGTAAGGCTTCGGATCTGCATTTGATTGTCGGTATACCTCCCATGCTGAGAATAGACGGCGAGCTCAAACCGCTGGATAACTCTAACGATTTAGGTTCCACTGATATCGAAGAATTGTTTAAGCAGCTTGCTAATAAGCAGATGCAGGAGATATTTCAGCGGGAACTTGAAGTGGATTTTGCTTATTCGTTGCCTGGAGGTGGACGGGGACGATGCAACGCGTGCTGGCAGCAGGGTTCGATCAGCCTTGCGATACGTATCCTGCCTCAACAAATTCCCACGGTTGAGCAGCTTGGCCTGCCTGAGATCTGCAAGGAGCTTATAACACGGCCCAGGGGACTGATTATTGTGACAGGCCCGACAGGATCCGGTAAAAGCACCACCATCGCCGCAATGCTCAATCACCTGAACAACACTGCCAGCAAATATGTCGTCACCATTGAGGACCCGGTCGAGTATGTTCATCCCAATATCAGGTGTGCCTTTTCACAAAGGGAGCTGGCTGCCGATACACACTCCTTTGTCAATGCGCTGAAGTATGTGCTGCGCCAGGACCCGGATTTGATTCTGGTAGGTGAGATGAGAGACCTTGAAACCGCTTCTGCTGTCCTTACCGTTGCTGAAACCGGTCACCTGGTGCTGTCGACCGGGCATGCTCCCAGCGCGGCGCAATCGGTGGAAAGAATCGTTGATCTTTTCCCGCCGCACGAAAGGCCTATGGCCCAGTCACGGTTGGCGTCAACGCTCATAGTTGTATTCAGCCAGGTATTGGTTCCTGTTATAGGCGGTGGGCGGGTTGCAGCAGTAGAGATTATGCTAGCCAACGGGGCTGTCAAGAACCTGATCCGGGAAGGGAAACCCTTCCTGATTCCGAATACTATCCGCACCAGTTCCCAGATTGGCATGCAGACACTGGACGATGCCCTGGTCAGCCTGTTTAAAAAGGGCACAATCGCAAAGGAATCCATGTTCGCCTTTTGCCAGGACCCGGAAGAGGTGAACAAGATAATCAGGACTGCCAACGTAACACGGTAAAAATATAAAAGGCCGGGCGGTGGACACCACCCGGCCTTTTATTACTGAGCTAACTTACATTAAGGAATGCATGGGGAATAAGCTGTCTGAGTTACCTCGCCTGTTGATCCATTGATAGTGTATTCGCCGTGCGCTTCCCCGAGGAAATAGCCTCTGAGAGCGTCTTGATCTGCTGGAATAGTGCCCTCATTGTCATACATGGAAGCCGCCACTGCAGTTTGCACATTGTGCAGTTCTGTAGCAGCTGCCTGGTCGCAGCCGCTGCCGATATACTTGGTAACATTCAGGATGACCACGGCCGCCAGCACCGCCAGGATGGAGATAACTACCAGAAGCTCAATCAGGGTGAAACCTTTTTCGCCGAACCTCGTTGTTTTCATATTGTTAAACCTCCTTAGTTTTTACAAATTTTGCTGTATCGACCTATCCAGCTGTTTAATTCTTGTTTACACCTGAAGTTTACATTCCAGACGATCGTGAAGTAAATAGTTAATAAGTAGCCTTACACATAGTACTAAGGTAATAAGTTGAAGCTACCAGTACATGCCTAATTTATAGTACTATTACATAAGTACCGGGTAAGCGCAGTAATTACAATTTATTGAATTACTTTGTTCTATATGTTTGAGAAACGCGCGGCTAATAATTTATTAAGCATAAAGATGCTTTTAGAGGCTACGTGGCTAATACTGATTTTCCTCGTACCTTTGTATTGCAATCCGGCGGGCTACCAGGCTTTTTATTTTGCTAAATCACTCCTGCTTATTTTCCTGGTTTCAATACTGGCGGGCCTGGCTGTGGCGCAGTGGTTGTTGGAAAGGCACGAAGTAAAGCCGGGTGTATTTATGCTCTGGTTGAAACGATCTCCGCTGCCATTGGCCGTTCTCATATTTGGCGCTTTTTATACGGTATCCACTGTGTTATCGATACAACCGAATACCAGCCTGTGGGGAAACCTTGCGGATAAAAATGGCCTTATATCAATCGCAGCCTGGATAATCTTCTTTTTAATACTTGCTCAGAATGTAACATCGAGAGAACAGGTCAACAGGATAATTATTACATTGATCTGGTCATCCGGTTTCATGGCGTTGGTGGGCATATTGCAGCATTTTATTCCAGGAATATTACCCTGGTTTGATTATACCGGTAGGGTATTTTCAACTGCGGGGAATCCCCTGCCACTCAGCGCTTTCATTTCAATGTGCCTTCCCTTAACACTGGCTATGGTCATCATTAACTGGCCTGGAAATCCGAGAGGAAGGAGCCAATTGAACTGGCCTTTAATCGGGCTTATCACAACTATATTTTTACAGGCGGTTTGTCTCTGGTTTGCACAATATTCAATTACCTGGATTCTATTTATTGTAGGTATCATCGTCTTTATTTTCTTTTGCGGGCTCTTCATAAAAAATAGATTTGCTTTATTTACAGGTGTTATTTTAATAGTTTTGGTAATAATTCTTGCGGGAGTTTTACTGGGACAATTAGTTGATCAAAAGACAATGGATACAGGCAGCGGAACACAGGCGACTGAAACGACTTACGCCCAACAAGTAGGTCTACCTACCCTGGTTATGAGATCGTTTACGTGGAAATGCGCCATCGATGTTGTTATAGATTCTCCGTCGATCCCCTTTAGTCAAGATAAATTGCAAGAGATAAGGCGTTTAATTGGATATGGCCCGGATACCTTTATTATCACTTCGCAATTGCGCTATCCTGCTTCTTTGAGAAGCCTGGATACTTATCGTTCTTTTCTGCTGTCGCAACCGGAGAACCATTATTTATTTCTGGCTGCCACGGTAGGTATAGTAGGTCTGCTGTCTTTCCTGGCGATGCTGGTCATTGCTATCTACGCTGGATTCAGGTTAATACGTGCAACTAAGGATCGTAGTTTAGTAATATTGATAGCCGCTGTTTTTGCGGCCATTGCACAATACTGTGCCCATATACTTTTTAACCCTGCGAATATTTTGCCTGACCTGGTTTTCTGGCTTGCATTAGGTCTCTTAGCCGCATTGTACAAGCTTGAGCTTTCCACAAGGAATGAAAAACAGCAATTTGATGGTCAACCGGCAGATAGCGGAAGCCGGCAAACCGGTGTGAGCACGATAAGAAAAGGTGTTGCAGCCGGAATAGTAGTGACCGCTGTTATTATCGCATTCGGCTTGACTGTCGGGCCGTTTCTCGCCGATATCAAACTTCACCAGGCACTCAACACGTGGACAAAAGACAAGAATGTGGCGCTGGCTATGTTTACAGACGCTACCAAAGGGGACCGCTATGAAGCGACCTACTATGGATATTTAGGCTACCACACCTATCAGTTAGCCACACTGAACAGAGATGTAGAGGAAAAAGCAAGGCTGCTTAACATCAGCCTTGCCGCTTATGATGCTGCCGACCGGCTCGAACCGCACCTTGCATACTGGCATTATATACCGGCTGATGTTAACACCTACTGGGCCTCAACTGGTGTACGGGACAAATGGAAGGATGCACTTTATCTATATGAGAATGCCGACGCACTATTCCCGGGAAACGCTGTAATTTTAAATAAATGGGCTTTAGCTCTTATATTGTTCGGTGATTACGAGGAAGCTGAAGTGAAACTGCAACAATCGCGGCAGAATGATCCCGATTGGGACCAGACTTACTATGTAGAAGGTTTTCTTCAGGCTGAAAGAGGTGAGCTGCCAGAGGCCGGCTCTTACCTGACCAAGCGGGCTGGGACCACACCTGACAGCATCCGTTATTTTCTCAGTCTCTGCCGCCAGCTTGCCCTGTATGGTAAGCTTGACCCTATGCGGGAAAGCCTGGATTCTTATATACAGGCGAATTCCGGTGATTGGGTGGGTCATGCGTTGCTGGGAATTGTGGATTTCTACAATAGAAATGTCGAAGCCGCCGGTTCAACTTTACTGAAATGTGCAGAGTTGGCTCCAAAAGAACAGGGTAAAATGTTAACCGATTTAGTGACATTTTTATCGATCGAGAATCCGCAGTTCAATACTTACGCTAAGCAAATTGTCACTGTATTAAGGGGAAGTTCCCGCTGAGTAATATCTGTTTACTTATTGGCATGAAGAATTGAATATAGCTTATATAATTATACTGTTCCTCGCAGGAGTCAGCATTGGAAGCTTCATAAATGTGGTTGCCGACAGGATTCCGGCGGGAAAGTCATTAATAAGTCCTCCTTCCCATTGCTTCAAATGCGGTAGGAGGCTGGAACTACGGGACCTTATCCCCATTGTAAGTTACATTCAATTGCGTGGGAAATGCCGTTTCTGCGGGGAAAAAATATCCTGCAGGTCACTGCTGGTGGAGGCTGTCACCGGCACTATTTTTATCCTGGCATGGCTGCAACTGGGATGGGGCTGGCAACTGCTCAGTACGTTGATTTTGTGTTGTATTTTCATAGTGGTGTTCATTATTGATCTAGAAAACACGTCGGTTCCCGGTATTATTATTTATCCCGCAATAGCCATTGCATTAGCACTGGCAGCAGGCAACCAGTATTTGTCAGGGGGGCCCGGTATAATAAGTTCAATTTCAGGTTTTGCGTTGGGCATGGGAATTTTTCTGGCGATATGGTTAATCTCCAGACTTTTTAAGAAAAATATCATAGCTTTCAGTGACGCCACTATTATGGGATTGATTGGAGCATCGGTCGGATTCCCTCTTATTATTCTGGCACTTTACCTGGCTGTACTTGCCGGTGGCATGTCAGTGGTTATGTTGATTATTTTTAAATTGAGGAAATGGAATGAACATATGCCGTTTGGACCGTTTGCCTCAACCTCGGCTGTACTGGTACTTATTTGGGGTAATAACATCTGGCAGTGGTGTATGAAAGTATGAATAACTTGACATAATAATATAGTGACCCTGGAAAATATTTTTAATTAATTATTCAATCATATTTGGGTGGGGTATTGACATGATATGCAGTTATGTGCTAATTTTAAAAACGTCCCAAGTAATCAAGGTTAGAACGGGGAGGCAGAGGACCCTAGCAGAAGGTAGGCGAAGGCCGAAAAGTGTGAGGGGGGGAGATGAGGAACCGGGAGGCTGAGGTTACTTGGGACAACTTTTTTTAGAGTTCCCCGATAAAAGGTAAATTTCTGTATTTCCCACCAAAATCCAATCCATATCCCACAACGAACTCATCAGCTACTTCAAAACCTACATAATCCAGAGGCACGTCTATTAACCGTCGAACACGTTTATCGAGAAGAGTGCACACCTTAAGGCTGGCTGGTTTTTTGGAGGATAGATAGTTCAATACATATTTTAAAGTCATCCCGGTATCCACTATATCTTCAACCATCAGTACGTGTTTTTTTTCTATTTGCACATCCAGGTCTTTAGTGATTTTTATTTGAGAATCTGTGGAGCTCTCAGGGTTGGAAATGGCCATAAAATCGATTGTTACAGGGATAGATATTTGTTGCATGAGATCTGACATAAAGCAAACCACGCCTTTTAATATCCCTATTAATATGATCTCTTTACCCTGATAGTCACTGGAAATCTGTTTAGCCAATGATTTGGTACGGCGTTGAATAGCGGTCCTGCTTAAACGTATTTTCCGCACACCTTCCATCTTGTTTTCACCAAGTGGCATAAACTTGTATTTGGCGAATAAATTAAGATAGTCTGTTTTATTCAGTAATTTGACGTTGATGTCGGGGTAGAGTTCCTTGAGCCTGCGTAATTTGCGGTTCTTTTCAGTGATCAGGCTTTGCTTGGTGGTCGTTAGTTCAATATATAGATCTATCTCAGGTAAGTAAAAGTCAGGGGTGAACATCTCGGCAATTCTGTTATTTTCCCAGGCCAGCGGGAAAGAACGCGGTTCATATAACCACTCAACTTGATAGAAATCCAACAAACGGGCAAATTCCTCCTCACTTGGATGGCTAAAATTGATTGGCCTGATAGGTGTTAACGGCAGGCTGGAGAAGCTAGTCAATTTCTTTTGTTGAGTGATATTGGCCTCGTGTTGTTTATTTAAATAGGTATTGAGCTCATACCTCTCAATTATTATGGATAAAAGATTGGCTACCGACGATATAAAGTCTTTCTCGATAGGTTTGAATTGCTTTTTCTGCCGATGATAAACTCTTATTTGGCCGATTACCTCATCTCTCTGAATGATGGGAGCTCCCATCATTGAAACAATGTTTTCCTTGGCTGCGTGCTCGGGATACTGGGCTCTTTTATCTAAAGAAATGTCAGATACCATAACGGTCTTTCCATCAAGAATCTCCGGATAGCTTTTATGGGCATTAATGACACCTTTACGCAGGTAAATATCGCTGAGACCATAAGATCCAAGAATATCCAGGTATTGCTTGTGGGTATTGAGCAGCATAACAGCACAGCCAGTAGCCTGTAATGCTTTAGCTGTGCTAGCCGCAACTGTGTTGATAACCTTTTTAACCGGCAAAGACGAATTCGCCGTTTTGGATATTTGCTTGAACGCAAACGAACACCGAAGTTCGTTAGATTCCATCCCTCATCCCCTCACAAACCACGATTATTTTATTATCCACACTTCGTATAGCCGCAACTCGGACAAATGTGACACCCTTCCTGATATACTAGCAGATTTCCGCAGTCCGGGCATTGGCCGGTGAAATTTGCGGATGTACTCAGATTTATGCTTACCGGGATGCTGTCCTCATCTTTTTTAACGTATTTTTCCAGTACACTCCCTATAGCATCTGCACATGACAGTATAGCACGCCCGCTTTCCCATGACACGGATGGGCAACGAATCGCTCTTAGCTGCTTCACTACAGATCCAACATCGATACCCGATCTGAATATCAGGGATATCAATCTGCTGGTTGCTTCAAGTTGAGCCGAAGCGCAGCCACCGGCCTTTCCCAGGCTGGAAAAAACTTCGCAAATCCCCCTTTCATCGAAATTAACCGTCACGTATATATACCCGCATCCTGTCGTTACCCGTTCAGTTATTCCCCTGGTTATCTTTGGCCTATCACGCGGCGTTAATTTTGTGTCGTCTTCCCTTTCCTTTTCCTTAGCCGGCTCCTTTTTACTCGTGCTTAAAACCTGCGTTTCTTTGCTCCTGTCACGGTAAATTGTTATACCTTTTAACCCCGATTTATAAGCAAGCATGTACACGTTTTTAACATCTTCCCTGGTTGCTTCGTGCGGAAGGTTGACCGTCTTGGATACAGCGCTATCTGTGTATTTCTGGAATACCGCCTGTATCTTCACGTGGCATTCCGGGGAGATATCGTGGGACGTTACGAAAACTTCTTTAACCCACTCGGGTATATCGGGCATATCCTTTAGTTTTTCACCCTCGGCCAGTTTCTTCATCAGTTCAGGGGAATAGAATTTCTCTTCCTTAGCTACGCTCTCGAAATAGGGATGTGTTTCAATCAGCGTCTGTCCATCAAGAATGTGCCTGAAATAGCTTAAGGCAAAGATAGGCTCTATACCGCTGGAGCATCCCGCTATAATGCTTAGCGTACCTGTCGGTGCTATGGTAGTTCTGTTGGCATTTCTCACTCTGGGACCGTTGCTTGTATCATAGACGCTGCCCTTGAAAGCAGGGAATAAGCCCCTTGAATGGCCAAGTACAACCGATTCTTTGGTGGCTTCTTCGGATATAAAGCGCATAACAGTTTCTGAGATTCCCATTGCTTTCTCGGAGTTATAGGGGACACGAAGCTGAATGAGCATGTCGGCAAATCCCATGACGCCAAGGCCAATCTTGCGTGTTTTGCGGGTCATCTCTTCTATTTGATCGAGTGGGTATTTATTTACTTCGATGACGTCATCTAGAAAGCGGAGAGCCATTTTAACGGTCTCACGTAACTTCTCATAATCTATTTCAGCCTTACCTGCTGTGTATTTGATCATCTTGGATAAATTAATCGAGCCGAGGTTGCAGGATTCAAATGGCAATAACGGTTGTTCCCCGCAGGGATTGGTACTTTCGATTTTCCCGAGATGAGGAGTGGGATTAAAGTCGTTAATACGATCAATAAAGATAATGCCGGGATCCCCTGTCCTCCAGGCCATATCAACTATCTTGCTAAAGACGTCACGGGCGTTGAGCTTACTGACCGGCTCTTTAGTATGCGGATTTATAAGATCGTAATCCGTATTGTTTTCTACAGCTTGCATAAAGGCGTTGGTTATTGCGACCGAAATGTTAAAGTTGGTGAAGGCTTTGCTATCCTCTTTAGATGATATGAATTCCAGGATATCGGGGTGGGCGATATTTAGAATGCCCATGTTAGCGCCGCGGCGCATGCCGCCCTGTTTTATCACATCAGTGGCAGTATCAAAAGCCCGCATGAAAGAAACTGGCCCGCTGGCAATACCACCAGTAGAACCGACACGGTCCTTCTTTGGTCTTAAACGCGAAAAAGAAAATCCTGTGCCACCTCCGCTCTTATGTATCAACGCAGTATATTTAACGGCATCAAAGATTGATTCCATGCTGTCATCAATTGGAAGGACAAAGCAGGCTGAGAGCTGGCCGAGATCACGCCCGGCATTCATCAAGGTGGGAGAATTGGGCAGGAAATCCAGTGAAGTTGTAAGCTGATAAAATTTGTTTTCCCATTCACGTATGCTCGCCTTTTTATCGAAGATTGATTCAGCCGATGCGATATGTCGGCTTACCCTATGAAATAGATCCTGAGGCGTTTCAATTACAGTGCCTTTACTATCCTTGATAAGATATCTTTTTTCCAGTACGATGAGAGCGTTTTCACTTAGCTTTAAATCGACCTGCTCCTGTGTAGGTGTCTTACTCGCCGTTGCCGGTGCATCAAGTTGTTGTTTATTCACTGATTTTTCAGCGATTAATTCATTTACAATATTTTCAATTTGATCTTTAGACGGTGGCGGCGGAGCAATCTGTGCGACCAGGTGTTCCATACCGGGTAAAGCCGGTTCCATGCGTTTTGTCCTGGCTTGTTCTTCAACAGTCATAATTCTCTCCAATCTCGAAATTACTTGTTCAGTGAGTTCTTCCTGTTCGGTCCGGTCGGTCAACCCCATAGTCTGTGTGTAAGTAAACACAGTTTTCGCTATGTAATTCCTGATAGAACCTGTAAATTGATTCCTTGGCTGTCTCATGGCTTAATTAACGCCTTTGCCTATTCCGCTTTCGGGTATTCATCAATTCATTAGACTTTAACAAGGGCAACTGGCCGTCAAGCGGCGCCCCCCGTTTGCTGACGATAAGATTATCAACAGCCTGCTTCAGTACGGCTATGTCAGAGAACTCGTAATAAACGCTGGCAAACCTGATATATGCAATATGGTCCAGGTCAGCGAGTTTACTCATGGCAATATTTCCAATAGTGGTGGTCGCTACTTCATTCTTGCCAAGACTGTAGAGCTCAGATTCGATGTTTTCAATAACCTTTTCGATCATACCTGTAGGCAATGGTCTTTTCTCGCAGGCCTTACGGATACCGGAAAATACCTTTTCTCTATCGAATTCCTCTCGTCTACCATCCTTTTTTATCACATACAGGCTCCTGTACTGGAGCCGCTCGTAGGTTGTAAACCTGACCTTACATTTGATGCATTCCCTTCTACGCCTGATCTCATCTTCCAGGCTGCGTGAGTCAATTACCTTGGACTCCGGTTCTCCACACGAAGGACACTTCATTGTACAACACTACAAACTGTGGTGTAGAAGGATACTAACACAACATATAGTGATAGTCAATGGTCAAGAGTATATAAATAAAACAGGGCGGAAAATTTTTCCTCCGCCCTGTTTTATGCGGGAACCGCGAATTTATCGAGTTATTTTAACGAGGCACCCTGCTGTAGTCTGCTTGACGAGGTGCTGCCGCTTGCGCATTAGGATAGCGAGTTCCTCTCCTCAAGAAGGAAGGAACATCAAGGCTGTCCTCGGTAGCGCCCCGCAGCAGTCTGCGCAGTTCGACCTCGGTCGGAACCCCGGAACCGTATTGTGCCGTAAACCCTGTCGCAATGATGGTGATCTGGACCTCATCTTCAAGTTGCGGATTGAAGACCACGCCGAAGATGATATTAGCATCAGGGTCAACAGCCTGTGCGATAACGTCGGCGGCCTCGTTACACTCGAACAGGGTAAGGTTGCTGCCGCCGGTTACGTTGAAGAGCACGCCCTTGGCGCCACTGATGGAAACATCCAGCATCGGGCTGGCGAGGGCTGCTTTAGCTGCTTCAACCGCACGGTTGGAACCCTTGCCGTGACCAACCGACATCCAGGCCGGTCCGGAATTCTTCATAATAGCTCGGATATCAGCAAAGTCCAGGTTTATCAGGCCCGGGACCGTCACGACTTCGGCTATTGCAGCAACGCCCAGGCGTAGCACGTCATCGGCCATCCTGAAGGCGTTATCCACGGTTGTCTTTTCATTGCAAAGCTCAATCAGGCGGTCATTCGGAATGATTACCAGCGTGTCAACCTTGTCACAGAGCTGAAGTATACCTTCTTCAGCTACCTTCATGCGGCGGGCGCCCTCAAAGGCGAAAGGTTTGGTCACTATAGCAATTGTGAGTGCGCCTGACTGGCGGGCGACTTCAGCGACTACGGGTATGCTGCCGGTGCCGGTACCGCCGCCCATGCCGGCGGTTATAAAGACCATGTCTGCCCCGGATACTACCTCCTGAATTGCCTGGCGGCTTTCTTCGGCTGACTTGCGCCCTACATTATGATCGCCACCTGCGCCAAGACCACGGGTCAGCTTCTCACCGAGTTGTATCCTGACTGGCACCTCAGCGAGTGCCAATGCCTGGGCATCAGTATTCATACAGATGAATTCAACGCCCTTGATGCCTTCACGCACCATGCGGGTAATGGCATTAGATCCACCACCACCACAACCAATTGATTTGATTTTTGCTGGAGCAGTCGAGAACATTGATTTTGACATATTATTTCAACCTCCTGTGATTTATTATTTATGCACTAAAGAATTTCTTAAGCATACCGACAATATTGTTTACCGATGTAGGTTTGTTTTTTGCATCCCAGGTAGCTCTAGCTCCACTGTTCTTGATTGCCCAGAGTAACAAACCGACACCGGTGGCATTAGCCGGATCATGCAGCACATCTGTAATACCGTATACTCCCATCGGTTCACCAATTCGCGTCGGGATGCGAATCGCTGTGCGGGCCAGCGCCTCAAGGCCATTCATTTTAGAACCACCACCGGTCATTACCAGGCCGGCCGGCGCCAGTGAAGCATAGCTGGTATCAGGCATTTCCAGAAGTATGAGCCTGAGCAACTCTTCCATGCGATCACGCAAGATATTGCAGAGATCTTTATAGGAAACGCTGTGTCCGTCTTCCACTGTTAACGTAGAACCTTCATCCTTGGAAGTCGTTTCGGGGTAGACATTGCCGTATTTTTTCTTCATGGCTTCTGCGATCTCGAATGGAAGCCCCAGCCCGATTGAGAGATCGCTGGTAAACTGGTAGCCTGCAACCGGGATGATTGACGTGTGATAGATGCTGCCGTCTTTGAATACTGCGATGTCGGTGGTGCCGCCGCCGATATCAGCCATGATAACGCCGATTT
>CAZABI010000003.1:0-6414 GCA_964483235.1 uncultured Dehalococcoidales bacterium
GCAGAACGGCTTGGTATATAACATACGGCAACTGTCAGGCTTTCCCGGAGGCTTCGTGGTTCCCGACACAAGCGAAGCGTGGCTGGACCTGCACCTGCCTCCCGACAGCCGCATGGATGTGCTCAAGGCGGAGCTCGAACACATCGTGGAAGGCGCCAGCGACAGTATACCGGGACTGGATGCCTATATCAGGTTTGAAAACACCCAGTCCGGCTACCGCATTTCGCAGGAGCGCCCGCTGGTGCGTAAGTTGAGGGAGGTCTGCAGGGGCATGCAGGTGGACTGGGAAGCGCAGGACTTCCGCAGCCATTCGGACGGTAATGTGCTCTGGGGCGCCGGGGTGGATCCCATCATACTGGGGCCGGGCCGGCTGGAAACGGCGCACACCCCCGGGGAACATGTGATCTTCAACCAGGTCGTACAGGCGGCGCAGCTTTACCTGAATTTCGCCCTGGCCCTTTAAAGTCACCAGGCGTGACAAAAGTCCTAACGGTGTAATGATGCAGCTTGATAGCATATCTGCAAATTTTCAAGTGGTGAAGGAGGAGTATCGAATATGTCACAATCGGAAGAGAATCTTAAAGAAGCATTCGCGGGAGAATCACAGGCCAACCGGCGTTATTTAGCTTTTGCACAGGCCGCCGATAAGGAAGGTTTCCCTCAGGCGGCCAGGCTGTTCCGGGCGGCAGCCGAGGCCGAGACCGTTCATGCCATTAACCACCTTAAGGCGCTCAAGGGTATTAAGAGCACCGGGGAGAACCTGCAGGAGGCCGTGAGTGGAGAAACCCACGAGTTCAAGAACATGTACCCGGGCATGATTGAAGCAGCTAAGAAAGAGGGCAACAAAGAGGCCGAACGTTCTTTCTACTGGGCCAACGAGGTTGAGCAAGTGCACGCCGGGCTCTACCAGAAGCTGTTGGACAACCTGGGCAAGTCAAAGGAAGATTATGCCTATTATGTGTGCCCGGTGTGCGGGTATACCGCTGAAAAAGAAGCGCCGGACAAGTGCCCGGTCTGCGGCACGGCCGGTAAGATGTTTAAGAAGGTGGAGTAGTTTAATGTAGGGGCGAGGACTGTATGTAGCCTCGCCCATGGAATGGACAGGGCTAAAGCCCCGTCCCTGCATGGATAGACCTAAAAGATGGACCGGCGCTCCCCGCAATGACGTGATTAAGGGTTATCCTAGTGATGACACGGATTGTTGGGTTATCTTTCGTCCGCCATGATGTCGATGTAGATATCCTCAAGGGCCGATTGCCGTATAGCCAGGTCCACCAGTTCCCAGTTGTTATCCGAGATATTGCGTAGTAGTCCGGCCATTGCTTCGATATCCGGCGTGAGGACGCAGTAGTTGCCGTCCTTGCGTGCGTAGTCCAGCCCGTCCTGTGCGCGGAAGACCACCTCGAATTCCCGGCTGCCCAGGTTTTTACGGATATTGTCCATGGAGTCATAAATAATGAGCTTGCCGCGCTTAATGATGGCAACACGGTCACAGATATATTCGACATGGAACAGGTTATGAGCGCTCAGCAATATGGTCTTGCCCTCTCCACGCAGCTTTCGCAGGTAGTCTATGATAAAGAAAGAGGTCAGCGGGTCCAGGCCGGAGTTGGGCTCGTCGAGTATCAGCAGGTCCGGATCATGGATCATGGTGCGTGCGATGGCCACCTTGCGCTTCATACCCTTGGATAGCTCTCCGATGAGCTTATTTCCGGCATCCAGCTTAAGCGAATCGAGCAGTTCCTCTCCGCGCTTGCGCGCCGGTTTTTTCGGCAGGCCGTAGATATCGGCAAAGAAACCGAGGTACTCCAGCGGCGTCATGTTCTCATAGAGCGGGTTCTCCTCAGGCAGATAGCCCAGCGATTTTTTCACCTGCAATCCGTGTTTTTGAATATCCTGACCCATTACCTGTACGCTGCCCGAGGTTGGTTCGGTCAAGCCAACGATCATCTTGAGGGTAGTGGTTTTTCCGGCGCCGTTATGGCCGATAATGCCGGCTATCTCACCGCGCCCGACTTCCAGGGAAAGGCCGTCCACGGCGGCGAAATCACCATAGCGCTTGGTGGCGTCAGATAGCTTTACGATCGATTCTCGCATACGGTGCCCTTCATGTATAAAATATAGTGGTTATGCGCAATATGCTGATTATAGCAGGTCGGGAGATCAAGCGCCTGCGTGCGCGCTTCGGCGGCAAGATGATTGCGGCCGTGGTCGTTCTGCTGGCGGCAGCCGGGATTGTTTCCTTCCTCGTATATCAGCAGGGCATGGTGCTGGCCCGGGACTTTTATTTAGTGGGCGTCTCCCCTCGGGCGCCCGAGATCAAAGACCAGCGTTTTCACATCCTGCAAATCGAACCCGCCGGGGCCAGTCGCATGCTTCAGGATCAACTCATCGACATCTATGTCACCGACAAGTCGGCCTTTTACCGCCAGGACGACCGCTCGCTGCAGGCTGTCGGCGCGGTAAAGAAATACCTGGAGAAAAGGGAGCTGGCCCGACTGGCGGCGGAATACCCGCTCAACCAGGCCTTCCCGCTACGCGTGGAAATAAACTACCTGAAGGCCCCGACTGAGAACATGTCGGCCTCCGCAGCCATCTCACTGGTAGATATCATAAACCGGGCCCGGCAGGAAGAAAACAGGCCAATCCCGGCATTACCGTCCAACGGGATTGAGGAAGGTTCAATCGACGGTCAGAATCCTCCTCCCGCCCCGGCTGTCGTAAGCGAGTCGGACGATGCAGTAAGGCAGCAGATCGAGGGACTGCAGAGCGATAAGCTGGTACCCGAGTTCAAGGCTGAGTTTGCCGGAGGGGGAGAAATAATCATCCCCTCGCTGATGAGCCCGCCCATACCTCTGGCCCAGGTGTTGCTGGCCTTCGCCTATATACTACCCATTTTCTTTATCAGCATTTTCTTCACCAGCGGATTCATCGAGGAGAAGATCGGGCGCAAGCTTAATATACTGCTCTCCGCCCCGGTGACGCCCCTCCAGGTGATCATGGGTAAAATGCTGCCCTATATCGGTTATTCGCTTATCATCGTGATACTGATCACACTGGTCCTGCGCGGCAACCTGTTGCTGGCGCTGGCTATCTTCCTGCCGGTTATATTATTCATTTTCGCTATATATCTCGGCGTCGCGCTACAATACCGCACCTTCAAAGACCAGACCTACTTCTCCATGGTGGCGGTAACGGTCATCACTGCTTACCTGGTGTTTCCGGCCATGTTTACAGGTATAAACGATTTAAGCTATATATCACCGCTTACACTGGCCGTGCAGATGTACCGGGGAGTTGACATCACGCCGCTGCAATATGCATTGTCGGCCGTGCCCATGCTGCTGGTCTTCGTACTGGCCCTGGCGGTAGGTACGCGTGTCTTCAACGAGGAATACCTGATGAGCTTTAAGCCGCTGCACGTGAAGATACGCTATGCGATTTACCTGGCTATGGATAAGCATCACCTGGCGGCATCGGTAGCCGTCTTTAGCCTGCTCTTCATACCGGTGGTTTTCATGGTGCAGCTTGCGGCTATAGCCATTGCTTTCAACCTGCCCAAGGCGCTGGCGCTGGGCTTTCTCGTCTTCTTGTGCGTGGTGATCGAGGAGGCCGCCAAGTCGCTGACCGTCGCTGTGGCCATAGAGCGCGGCCTGGTTAAGCAGTGGTGGAAAGTGCTCTTGCTGGCAGCCGTATCAGCCGTCTTTTTCTTCCTCGGTGAAAAAGCGCTGCTCTTCGTATCGCTTAAAGTTATCTCCGAGTCAATATTTACTACGGCGGTCTTCGCTACCAACCTGCTGTGGATGCCGCTGCTGGTGCACCTGGTGAGCACTTCGATCGTCTGCCTGGTTACTTATCGTTCGGGTATCCGTGGCTATCCCGTGGGCCTGCTGGCGGGATCAATGATCCATGGCTTATACAATCTATACATAATAGGGGTGTTCAGATGAGGGGCTTCCTGTCAATTGTGGTGCGCGAACTGAAGGCCCTGCGCAAAGAAAAAACGATACTTTTTGCCATTCTTATACAATTTTTTATAGCATCCTTTTCCTCGATGATACTCACGGGCATCATGGTTTACTATGATCCCGAGACCATCGGGCAGAACGCACAATACGGGCTCGATATAGGCCTGCTGGGCGATACCGACAGCCAGTTAGGTCAATACTTGCGGGAACGTAACCATCGCGTGATACCTTTCCGTGAAGCGGACAAAGCTGAGGCCGCTTTTAAGTCAGGCAAGCTGGACGCTATTATTTATCTGCCGGATGACAGCAACGGCGTGGTGGAGATGAAGCTGGTACTACCCGATATGGACGCCCAGGCCACTATTGTGCTGATGCTTCTGCGCGAACCGCTGGAGAAATATGAGACTTACCTGAGAACGCGAGATGGGATCAGTGTGAGGTACCAGGATATACAGGGCAAGCCCTTTTCGACCTACGAGTTTCTCTATTCTCTCATTATCCCCATACTTATGTTCTTTCCGGCTTTCATCGCGGGGAGCATGGTGATAGACTCCATCGCAGAGGAGATCGAGAACAAAACGCTGGATACTTTGCTGTCAGCCCCGGTATCGCTCACCCGGGTGACCGGAGCCAAAATTGCGGCCTCTTTGCTGGTGGGCGCAGCGCAGTGTATTGCCTGGCTGATACTGCTGCGGATTAACGGGTTCGAGGTGGAAAACGCCGGACTTATCCTGCTGCTGTCATTGGTGGTGACGGGGATAGTAGCGCTGATAGCTTTGTACGTATCGCTGCTCTTCCGCGACAGGGAAAGGTCTCAATTTATCTATTCCCTGGTGATACTGGTACTCTTTTCGCTGACCTATTTCATCAGTCCTTCGCCCTTCGCGCTGGTGGCGCGCCTGGCCACCGGTGACCCATATGTAGGATTCATGCAGTTGCTGTCATATATCGGGGCACTGATTGTATTGTTGGCCTTGATGCCATGGGTGACGAGGAAGGTGGCTGTTAATTGAGCAGATGCTCTTTAAAGAACGTCAACTGGTCATTCACAGCTTTCTCGAAGTTCTCGCCCCGGTAAATATCAAAATGACCGATGGGATAGTTAATTACCCGTGCGCGCTGCCCTAACTGGGATTTGACCTTTTCAACAACACTCTTGGTAAGCGTAATGTCTAAGTCGCATACCTGAAGCAGCACCGGGCAGAGGATTTTATTGGTATTGGTGATCGGCCTGTACTTGTCCATTCTTATCCCGATGCGCGCGCAGGCTTCATTAATGAAATCACCAGGGGCTAATTCGTCAAAAGTGTTCCACGCATCCATATCAGCCATGAGGGCTACAGTGCCTGGCTTCCCTACCAGCGGTATTTTATGTGGTGAAAGGCCAAGCCATGACCTTACCAGGTCGCGCTGCGCGTGCCCTGTCATCCGGAAAATGTGTTTTATTCCCACCTTGTGAACTGCTTCCTCCGCGCTGGCGCCACCGTCAAGCAACGGGCACTGGGCGGAAACACAGGCGATTTTAGGGTCACTTGCCGCAGTTACGAAAACATGACCTCCGCTCAATGAAGTATCCCAGAGCGCGATTCTGGCCGGGTCGATCTCACTAAGGCTGCGGGCGTATTCGATCGCGGCTTCATAGTCCTGGAGCTGGTATGGGATCCAGATCAGCTGCCTGGGTTCACCGCCGCTTGCACCGAGGTACCTGTAGTCGAATGCCAGTACGGCGATTCCAGCTTCCTGGAAACGAACAGCATATGAGTCCAAAGCCATATTTTTCGTGCCGCCAAGACCGTTGCCCATAACTATACAGGCTACCGGTGAAGACAGGTTTTCGGGTAAGTACAGCCATGCGCTTATCGAGCTCCCATCTACTTTAAAGCTGACATCCTTCCTCGTACCGAGCCGGCTAATTTCCCCGGATTGCGGTGTTTCTACTCGCTTCGTAAGGTATTGCTTCTGTACGGAAACACCGGGATACAGGGCAGCAATCAACAGTTCAATGAAAAAGGCTCCGATAATTGCAGCAATTATAATGCCTATATACATGAAAACTATCATATCTCACTCTCCCCCGTTCTCAATGTATTGAAGATCATTTTAGAATAATCATAACATCATAAAGTGAAATAGCTCAAAATGGGATATAATGCTCCCATGTATCGATTTACCTATAAATATTTAGTGATTAAGTTGCCCATATGCTGAGAAAAACTAATAAAAAGCTACCTCGACGAGAACAAATAGTAAATGCCGCCAGAAAGCTCGTAATAAAATGCGGGAGCGAAAATGTAACAATACGAAGGATTGCCCAGGAGGTCGGATTCTCTGAAGCGGCTATCTACCGCCACTTCAGGAGCAAACGGGATATTCTTTACTTGCTTATCGAGGTCATAGAGCAAAATCTGATCTCCGATTTAGAATCACCGGGACATCCGGAATACGG
>CAZABI010000003.1:6514-14005 GCA_964483235.1 uncultured Dehalococcoidales bacterium
CTAATTTAGTCTGATCGTCTCACGGGTGCCCATTTACCAAAGCTAAATAGATTGGGGGCAACTGCTTTACGGAATTCTTCCAGGATGAACAATAAAGCGCCCGCTAAGATGGCAATACCCCATGAGCTACCTGGGATAGGAACAGTGCCGAACGCGACCTGCAAGAACGGGGTATAAACCACGGCAATTTGCAGGCAGACAGCTATTCCGATGGATATTAAGAGCCATCGATTACGGAACAGTCCCAATTTGAAGACCGTAAATTCGTCAGAGCGTGCATTAAACGCCCTGAACCACTCAAATGCCACCATAGTACAAAAGGCCAGCGTACGCGCCTCTTCGAGGCTCATTCGCTGCTGGGCCCAGTCAAAAACGATGAAAACACCTGTCCCCAGTAAGGTTGCCATAAAAGCGATACGAAGTAGTAAACCCGGGTAAATCAAGCCTACTCTGGGGTGGCGGGGAGGATTTTTCAGATCATCACCTGTTTTGGGTTCAAGTCCCAGAGGTATAGAGCACGTCGTATCTGTGACCAGGTTGACCCAGATGATCTGGACGGCCAGCAAAGGGGACTTGCCTACAATTAATAGTGAAAGTATCAGAGCAAAGATCTCACCCAGGTTGGTGCTGAGAAGAAAGAAAATAACGTTTCGCAGCCTGGAAAAGATGGCCCTGCCTTCTTCCACCGCGGACACGATGGTGGCAAAATTATCGTCGGTTAAAACCATGTCCGATGCTTCCTTGGCCACCTCCGTACCGCTTATACCCATGGCGATTCCAATGTCGGCGCTCTTCAGCGCGGGAGCATCATTGACACCATCACCGGTCATGGCAACTGTATAACCGCCGCTCTTGAAGGCATTGACTATCCTGAGCTTGTCCAGAGGGTCGATCCTGGCAAAGACCGATATAGCCTCTACCTGGTTCGACAGCTCGGCATCTCCCATCAATTTCAGTTCATTCCCCGTGATCACTTTGCCGGGCTGCATATTCAACTGCCTCGCTATTGATTCAGCTGTGAGCTTGTGATCACCGGTGATCATGACAACCTTAATTCCTGCATCGCCGCACAGGCGTATGGCCTCCCTGGCCTCTTCGCGCGGCGGGTCCTCCATTGCTACTAATCCTGCATATGTCAACTTACCATTCAAGTCATCCTCGTGCAGCGAACCTCCGTCTTTGCTGGGCCAGGTATAGGCCATGGCAATAACTCGCATGCCATCCATTGCCAGCGTATTGTTGGCGATTAACAGGGATTGCTTCTTTTCGTGAGTAAGAGGAACCTGTTCACCGTTTTTCAGAATATACCGGCTCATGGAGAGCGTTTTTTCCACGGCGCCTTTGAAATAAATAATCCTGCCCTGCTTTCCTGCGTGCAAGGTAGCCATGTATTGGTTTTCGCTCTGGAAAGGTATCTCATCTATACGTGGGTACTCGTTTTCTAACTGCTCCTTATCCAGCCCTGATTTTGCAGCTGCCACGACCAGGGAACCTTCAGTCGGGTCGCCGATAATACTGCAACAAGTTTCTTCACGGGTTAAAAAGGCATCGTTACATATAGCTCCGATACGGAGTACCGTCTGAAGGTCAGGATCTGCGGCCGGGTCGATATATTTTCCGCTGATCTGAAATTTACCTGATGTCTGATATCCTTCCCCTGTGACTTCGATAAACCTGCCTTTTACGTACAGCCGGCGCACGGTCATTTCATTTAGTGTCAGGGTACCGGTCTTATCGCTGCATATTACCGAAGCAGAGCCTAATGTCTCCACGGCGACCAGCCTGCGCACCACTGCATTGTGCTGCGCCATTATGCGCATGCCCATGGTTAATACAACGGTGACTACAGCCGGCAGGCCTTCCGGGATAGCCGAAACCGCCGCAGCCACAACAAGGAAGAATATTTCCAGTAAGTTCAGTCCCTGGATCCAGCCGGCCAGAGCCAGCAGTATCAGGGTACTTGATACGATGACAATTATGTACTTACTGAGCTTATCAATGGCTTGCTGCAGGGGCGTTTTTTCCTCGATGATCTCGTGCATAGCAGTGGCGATTTTACCTATCTCAGTGGACATGCCGGTTTCAGTAACCAGAGCCACCGCTTTGCCGTAGGTGACCACTGTGTTCATGTAAACCAGGTTTTTGCGCTCCGCCAGTATTACATTTTCCTGCAACATTTCAGTGTGTTTGTCCACAGGCATCGATTCCCCGGTCAGAATCGACTCATTGATTTTCAAACTCGATATTTCCAGCAGGCGTGCGTCCGCGGCTACCCTGTCACCAGCCTCGAGTACAAGGATGTCCCCCGGCACTACTTCCGCGGCCGGTATTATCGAGATTTTTCCATTGCGTTTTACCTTGGCCCTGGGTGAAGCCAGTTTGACCAGGGCGTCCATAGCCTTTTCAGCACGGATTTCCTGTATGAAACCTATGATGGCATTAAGTAATAGAACGGCGAAAATAACGGCGGCGTCTATGTAGTGCTCTGTGGCCAGTGACACCAGGGCGGCAGCAAACAGAATGTAGATTAACGGGCTTATAAACTGTCGCAGGAACATGATCAGCGGCGCTGTTTTTTTCTTGCCCTTAAGTGTGTTGCGACCGTACTCGGTCAATCTCCGGGCTGCTTCCTCCGCAGTTAATCCAGCCTTACTGGTTTTCAGGTGATCTATTACACTTTCTTGGGACTGCGTGTACCAGGAATCGCGCATTCAGGTCATTCCCCCGATGAAATTTACCGATTAATGAGTTTAAAGATAATTAATATCTGATGCATGGTGCAATGCCAGAAACAACAGCATATACTCCTTCAGATGACGTGTTATTAAGAAATTTTGCCTGACATGTTCTTTTCCGTTTTTCCCCAACCACCCGGCATAATCCGGGTTGCTAAGTAAATTCCTTAGATCATAGGCTGCACCCTCGACGCTGTAGCATAATAAACCGGTCAACCTGTTTTTTACCTGCAGGGGGATGCCGCCGACAGCAGTGGCAATGATGGGTTTGGCTTTCCACAGAGCTTCGCTGATAGTGAGCCCAAAGCCTTCTTTAAGCGATTTCTGCATGATTACCGCGGCAGCCCTTTGCAGCGCATTTATTTCGATATCGCTGTTGGGCGGCATTAAAAGAATGTGGATATCCGAATTGCCTGCAGCTCGGTTTTTTACCTCCGCAAGCACCTCATCCGATTCTGGATCGTCATCAGCCGTCCCACCGGCCAGGATAAGCTGGCACTCTATATTTTTTCTAACCATCTCAAAAGCCTCAATAACGCCGAGAGGGTCCTTCAGACGGTCGAATCTTGAGACCTGGAGCACGATAGGTTTGCCGGGATCTATCTGGTATTTGTGCAATATAGACTCGATTGTATCGTGAGACAGCTCTTTATTTTTGCTGCTGAGGGGATCTATGGAAGGGGATATCAGGAACTGCCTTATTGGCAGAGGCTGTGAAAACACGGGTGCTGAGAAAACAGAGGCATCATATTTTATCACATAGTTGCGTATGAAATTCCAGGCTTTAGCATCAGGATTGGATGTGTCGATGTGGCAGCGCCAGATCCATTTGCCCCCGAGTTGCTTTCTTTTTTCAACCAGGGCTACAGGCTGCGGGTCATGAATAAAGTAGATATCGCTTTGCAGCGCGAATTTATCAATATTCTGCTGGCTGGTATCGATAAAGCAGGCGAAGTCCTGGTCGGATAGCTTTTCATCCTTGCCGTGAAAAGCGTTATGTATCTTTTTGGTGACCTGGAAGAATTCGTCATTTCCCTGGATAATATTCCAGCGGGCGTCGACTCCCAGTTGGTTTAGCAGTGGAACCATCCTGGTAAGTATCTCAGCGACACCCCCGCCGGTGAAAGTCGAGTTTATGTTCTGAATAACCTTTCCCTCAAGCTTACCGGCAAGCATGCGCAACTCATCGAGGGTGCTTTTACCCACGATACCTTCATATTCATGCAGCTTGGGTAGACTGGCTGTTTTCGTCATTTTCCCTGTCCTCATTTAATCCTTTTTTCGATTAACTGGATGATGGTCGAGCGTAATCCCTCGAGCGTAAAAGTATATGGGTCAAGTGACGCGATCTTTTCGGCCAGATCGTTTTCACTGAGATTGTCCTTGATCCAGATTGAGAAATCGTTGCTGCTCTTATGCAGCCTTAGCCGGGACTCAAAGATATGGAAATAGAGGGAGTTGATTGTCACCTTGCGCAGCACCTCCACAAATTCCCTGAGGTCATGCGCAACGTACGGCGTCTGAATCACAGTGCTTATCGATTTGATAAAGTAGAACTCGTTACCTTCAGGAGCTGACTGATGGCCGTTGCCACGGGCAATGTGCTCCTGTATAACAGATATCAGGCGTTGTCTGAGTGGCTCTATAGCGGAGAAAGTAAAAGTGTCTATGGCTGCTAATTTTTCCGCCAGGATGTTATCATTTAACGCGTCCTCAACCCACAATGCAAAGCTATTAGCAGGTTCAGGGGTTAGATACTGGTGCTCTTCCAGAAACTGGTGGGTATGATAATAGATGACAGAATCAGGTACTATTTTAAGTTTATCTACAAGCTCGGTTAGATTAGACGCTTTCAACCCGGTCAGTTCTTTGAGATGAAGCCTGGTAAAGAAATGGAACGGCTCCTCAGCTATTTTAAGCGGGCGGCCGTAATTTATTAGCGTACTTTGTACCAGCTTGCTGTTGGGAATGGTTATCATCAGGTTATCCAGCGTTTTTACACGCGTGTTGCGCCAGGATATTTCTGTTACGTAGCCTTCCTCCCCGGTTCCCAGTTTAATGAAGTCCCCCGTTTTTACTGTGGAACTGGTAGCTATTTCCAGTGCGGAGAACATATTCAACAGCGTATCACGGGTAGCAACTATCAATACGATCACAGCAACGGTGAGAACAAGCATAACCGGTGTAGCTGGTGCACCCCAGAGCTCTATGATAACCAGGATGCCTATCAGGATGATGACCGCTCGGGCAATATTGATAATCAGGCGGGTGGGTGTCTTGAGTGTGTGGATTTTGTCGAGGAAAAGGACCAGCAGCTTCTCGGAAATGGTTAGAAGCATCCAGGTCAGTGATATGACCAACAGGCTGCCAATAATCCGGAAAGCGATGGATTTAATATCAAGGGTCAACAGGGACATCAGCACAGCTATAAATGCGCCAAGCAGGATAACCCAGTAAATAAAATGGCGCCGGATGGCAGTGATGATGATTTCCGAGCCCTCCCATTTCTTGCCGATACCAGATTTTTTTATGCGCCGGAAGACAAAACCCCTTAACCAGAAGCTGACGATAACGAAGGCCAGGAAGACAACCGCCGGAGCCAGTGCTAAAGCCCAATACTCAGTAAGCCAGTCAAGCATTTTCTTATACCTCAACAAATTGCCAGTACTGAACGCAGGAGATTCTCGACCTCATAAGTATCTTTTAAGAAGTAGCTGGCCGCGGACTCAGGCACAGGTTGTCCTACGTAAACAGCGATGCCCCCGTAGTTTTCCATCACTTTAAAAGCGTCTTCATCGGTAAGGTCGTCGCCTAAATATACCGGTAATGTGCCGGAATACCAGCCACCTTTGCCAAGATTTTTCATGATTAATTTTACCGCCTTCCCCTTGTGCCAGGATACAGCCGGCCTGACTTCATAGACTTTCTTGCCTTCTGTGGTTTTTATTTTGCCCAGGTTCTCAGCGCCTGCCAGCGTATTTTTAAAAATGCTGGCTACCTGGCTTACATCATCTTCATCTACCAGTCGATAGTGAACACTCAAAGTTAAGTTCTTATCTTCTACTATAACACCTTTGATTTTGCCAAGCGAGGAAAGCAAAACCCCATGAATTATGTTAAGCACCTTTTTAATTTCATTGGTGACCGGATGCATATAACTGTAATGCGGGCCTACAATCTCAAGGCCGTGGTTCCCGGCATATATCAGGCTGGGGATAGCTATCCTGGTACGCAAGTCATTCAGTGAGCGGCCGCTTATGACTGCCACCGTTATCCTTCGACAACGGGACAGTTTGGACAGAAGTTTCCTGACTTCCTGATTCAAATCAGCCATCTCCGGGCGATCGACTATGGGTGTTAACGTTCCATCGAAATCGCACATAAACAATATCTGTTCTGCGGATTTCAATTGGTTGGCTACGTTTGACCAGTCCTCAAACAGGTGCTGCACAGAGATACCCTTGTTTATTCAAACTGCGTTATATCCCTGATGACGCTGGCTGCCCAGCGGTATATGTTGTTCTCCTCGACTTTCCTGCGCAGGCTCTTCATATTTTTACTGCGCAATTCCGGTGGCATTTGTATTGCCTGGTGAATAGCCTCGGCAAAACCGCTGAGATCATAAGGGTTGATCAGCAGTGCGTCATCAAGCTCACGAGCTGCGCCAGTGAACTGGCTCAATATAAGCACACCATTGTTATCCACCCGGCTGGACACGAATTCTTTGGCTACCAGGTTCATGCCATCATGAAGTGAACTCACAATGGCAAAGTCAGCCAGTAGATTAAAGGCGGTCAGGGTAGAGGGAGAGTGGTGCCTGCGCAGGAATATGATGGGCTCCCAATCGTCCCAGCGGTGCTTATTGTTAATATGCTCTGCCAGATTCTCAAGTTCTTTATTCAGTTCGTTATACCGTGGAATATTGGTCCTGCTGGGCTCGCCAAGCTGGAAAAAGACCAGTTTTTTCTTGTATTTTGGATATTTACACAGCAGCTTATCTATGGCCTTAAACCTTTCTGGGATGCCTTTAGTATAATCTATGCGATCGGCCCCGATGCCCACGATTTTATCTTTGAGTTTCCAGTCCTTGGTTAAACTATTAACAGACTGAGAAATCTCTTCGCTTTGCGCAAGAGCGGAAATCCTGTGGAAGTCTACACTGATAGGGTATGAGCGGACCAGGGTAGTAAGGCCCATATGTTTTATGGCATTTCTATCATAGTTGACGTTGGATTCTAAAAATCGGTTAACTGTCTCAAGAAAATTGTTGCAATGGTAAGGGATGTGAAAACCCAGCAGGTCATTACAGAGTAAACCTTCGAGTAGCTCCTCTTTCCACGGGCAGATGCGGAATGCCTCGTGATTGGGCCAGGGTATGTGCCAGAACTGCGCTGTAATTGCCCTGGGATTCTTTACTTTGATCAGGGGTGCAACCAGCGCAAGATGGTAATCCTGAATGAAAACAAATGCCTTGCGGCTGCCGATCTCCTCTAGGACAGCGTCTGCAAAAAGCTCATTGACCTTGTTATATATGTTCCAATGAGCCTTGTTGAAAACCGGACGTTCATAAACTATATGACAGAGCGGCCAGAGAGCTTCATTGGAAAAACCGTAATAATAGCCCGCCTCTTCCTCCGGGGTAAGCCAGACCCTGCGTAGCGTATATTGCGGTTGCTCCGGGGGTACCGCCACCCGGCTTCCGCTGTCAACCACACTTTTATCCGCGTTACCGCTGCCGTGCGCAACCCAGGTACCG
>CAZABI010000003.1:14105-18295 GCA_964483235.1 uncultured Dehalococcoidales bacterium
GCTGTCAACCACACTTTTATCCGCGTTACCGCTGCCGTGCGCAACCCAGGTACCGCCGCAAGCTCGCATGACGGGATCAAGCGCTGTGGTCAGGCCGCTGGCGGGAACGATGCACTTGACCTTGTCTTCATCGGATATATGTATATAAGGCTCCCTATTGGAAACAACAACAAATTTGTAACCGGAAAGCTTGGCTTTGACCAGATTATGTAAACGTTCACGTGTCCACATTCAACAATTACCTCCTTTAGTTATCAGGAGAAAAACAGGCGGTGCCCGGTGTTAGCGCTGCCGTTAGCAATGCTATCGCGGGGGGCTATGCCGTTGCAATAAATGCTCCAGATCTGTTTGAATTCCTCTTTAATATCGAATGAGTACGAGTTGAGTGCCCACATGCTAATCAGTCCTTGCATCATGTGAAAAAAGAGCGTGGCGGCCATCCTGGTATCGATATCACTCCTTACCAACTTATTTCTCTGGCCTTCACGAAGCATGTTTTCCACGCTCCAGATGTATTTATTGATCACGCTTAATGCTTTTACATTAAGATCACGATCGCCGAGGCTGATTATCTCGGCAATAATCTGGAAAGCGAAGCCGCTTCTATTTTCAATAGCCTTAATATGCCTTTGCATCGCAGTGTGGAATGAGATTACAGGTTCCGCTTGCTGACCATTAACTTGCAGGTCATCCAATAGCAGTTCTTCAACATGGTCTACCAGAAGTAAAAGAATGTCCCTTTTGCTTTTAAAATGCTTGTAGATGGCGCCCTGCGTTATGCCAGTTTCAGATGCAATTGTTTTTATCGTAATGTGCTCGCTGCCGTACTTAGCTATGACCCTTCCGGCAGCATCTACAATCTGTTTCTGACGAATACCAGTGCTTACTCTCATTCACTCGCCCAAATAGATAGTAAGTAAATATTAACTTACCAATATTTTAATAAAGCAAAAGGTTTTTGTCAAGTTCATACACACTTAGCATCATCATAGCAAAACCCTGTAACAAGGCAGTTATTTGCCCGTGGCTTTTATACGGGTGACGGCGATCGCCTGAGAATTACTGTCAAGTATGCGTTATTTTGAGTGTTGCAGCGATACATCATCCTTTAGCTGTCTTCTTAGAGACCTTGCTTCACTCCAATCCAAATTCACCAACCGGTATATATAGCCGCAGGTTTTCTGACTGGTGGAAAGGGAATACGTGGTAAGGCCGTTATCGTCGATTTGGGCCACAAGGATGTCTTGTTCAAGCAGTGGAATTATTGCATTACCCAGGGTTATACTCCTGGTACCTGTGGCCCTGGTCAGGACGTAGAGTGACAATCTGGCTTTTGGGTGCCGTCCCACGAAGCGAAGCAGATCAAAGTGCATGCTGTTGCATCCGGTGACTTTGAGAAATGACAAAAGATCGCTATTGGCCATCGGCTTTGTCTGACAGTTAGTGACCATATCTATTCTTCCTTTTTGTTAGATTGCCATTAAGTCAATTTCTTGATGAAATCAGTTTAACAGGGAAATATTAATTTCTAATTAACGGTGTATTACGGTTAAATTACATCGGGCTTAACCTGGTGTATGTAATCATGCTAAGCCATGAAAAGGAAGCAACAGGGGAGGAGGGACCGGACGCTGACCTTAGTATAGGACTTGGGCTACTTTCCCCAGCCTCTCCAGTCCCTTCACCTCCACCGGGAAAAGCGGTAATTTTATAACCGATAGATTTGAGTATTTTTCCCGTATCAAGCTCAAATACACCACCTGTTGAGCGGCTTTCTCCCGCAGGAAAGCAGAATCTTTATTTTCAACAACGTTGTTAATAATTAAACGGCTGACGTTGAAACTATGTTTATTCATTTCAGATAGGATGCCATCGAGCTGGTTAATCGCCAGCGCCTCGGGTATGGCCACCAGGTTGAAGTCGACGCCGTTGCGCAGGAAGTCCATATCCACAGCCGAGAGCGCCTCCCAGCGGCGTATGATATCCAGGATTGGCTCCTTCGTGCCTATGCCGGCTTTCAGGCGTGTATAGATGCGCGGCGCCATTTTAAGGTGTTTGACCAGCAGGGCCGGTGTGCCCAGTAGCGCCAGTGTTTGACCCAGCGGCGCAGTGTCCCAGACGATGACTTCATATTCCCCTCCCGCGGCAAGCTCGCGTATATAGTCCACCATGAACTCTTCGGCCAGGCCCGGCAGCATAACGGCCATGAAGTCCACGAACTCCGGGTAATCAATATCTACGAACGAGGAGAACACATGGTAGACATCGCGCCCGAACTTACCGTCCCACATCTGCTTCACTTCTTCCACGCCCAGCTCGCTGAAATATAGATTATCCCTGACCCTGGCCGGTTTGGCATCAGGCATTATTTCAAAGATATGAGCCAGGGAGGGCGTAGCGTCCGTAGATATGACCAGCGTCCTCAGGCCTTTTAGGGAATAATTCAGACCTGCTGCCGCGGCGCAGGTTGTCTTGCCCACACCACCCTTGCCGGCGAAAACGGTTATACGCGCTTGATGGCCGGCCATAATTCAGACCGTGATAATTTCCTCAAGAGATAGCTCGGGCAGGTCCTTGTGCTTCAGCACAAACTCGTCCAGCCGTTCAGCAACATCACTGTGGTATGAACGCACGGGAAAACTGCCGTAATCCGGGACCATTACGAGTACTCTGCGATAAGCGTTTACCATTTTCTGCAGCGAGCCGGGGTCACCCGTCTCCAGGTATTTCCTGAGATGATGAAGGCTGATATAGTGCCAGGGGATGAACAGGTCGGGTTTTAAGCTGAGCGCCTGGCGAAAGTCTGAGAAAGCCTCCTCCATGCGCCCAAGGTTGAATAAGCTTCCTCCCCGGTTGGCCAGCGCCATAGCATCGTCCGGTTTGAGCTTGAGCGCCTCAGAATAACAACCTGCCGCATCCTCCTCCTGGTCGAGCATCAGGTAACAATAACCGGCTTTAGAGTGGTCTTCGAATACCAGATCAGCCGGATGCGCTTTCATCAGTTCCTGGCTGTACTCCAGCGATTTGGTGTATTCGTTTTGTTCCAGGTGGTTATTAATTAATTCGCGCAGTTCGTCGGGCTTCATAGTATAGGATCCTGTTGAAATAGCTGGATTAACGATAGCATAACCGGCGAGGCTAATCCAACCGGCGGTTGTGATAGAATTCCTTATTGATATGTTATACAAATCGACTAATAAAGAGGAGAGTGAGTGAGATGACGGTTTCCAATTTTAGCTGGTTGATCGAAGGCGAGGTGGCGGGGCACGCACAACCCGCCGGTGAAGAAGAACTGAAATGGTTGTACTCACAGGGCATCCGCTCACTGGTTCATATGGAAAGATGGCCCGATAGACTGCTTCAGATGGCGAACCGCTTGGGTATGGTTGACCTGTGTATCCCGGTTAAGGATTTCACCGCACCGGCTTTGCACGAGGTACAGCAAATGATCGACTTCATGCTGAAATCGGTGCTGGAGGGTAAGCCGGTGGGTGTATCCTGTGGTGCGGGCAACGGCCGTACCGGCACTGTCCTTGCCTGTTACCTGGTGGCACGCGACCACACGGCGGAAGGGCTGGTGATACAGGTAAGGCAGAAGCGACCAGGAGCGGTGGAGACCACAGGGCAGTTCGAGGTGATACGCCAGTACCTGGATGCGCTGTATAAGGAGTAGACATGGAAGTCATCCCCGGAGTTTACCAGTTATCCGGCTGGTGGGACCAGGCCGACCTGGGCGCCAATGTCTACCTGTTAACAGACGGTGACCTGACTCTGATTGACTCAGGCTACAGCGGTAAGACCGGCGAGATATTCAGGCGTGTCAGGCGGCTGGGCTTCAATCCGGCTGATATAGCCAATGTCCTTATCACCCATCACCATCCCGACCATATCGGCGGCCTGGCTGAGCTTAAGAGTATGACCGGCGCTAAGGTTTTCGCCCACGTTGGAGATGCGCCATATATCGACGGCAGCCTGCCTCAGGGAGGCCCATCACGGCCTGATTGGTTTAAACGCATGGCTGGTGGAATGCAGTGGCTGCTGAAAACGGCGGCAGTCCGGGTAGACAGTATGGTAAGCAATGGAGACGAACTACCTTTGAATGGAGGCATCGAGGTCTGGCATACGCCCGGCCACACGCCGGGCAGCATTTGCCTCTTCCTGAAGCAGAAGGGAGTGGTGATTACGGGTGA
>CAZABI010000004.1:0-16222 GCA_964483235.1 uncultured Dehalococcoidales bacterium
AAGCGGGAGGGAAGTCGGTTTCTCGGCGGGGTTGAGGCATTTCTTGGAATCATCGCATGCTGAACCGAGGGTGCCTGCTTCAGTGTTACAGTTGCTGCAACCACCGAGGCATTTGTTTACATCGGCGCCGGTCGGCATGGCGCTTTTATCGACGTTGCATACGCCGGAACAAAGTTTGTCTGGGCCGCAGAGCCCTGCCAGCCTGGACATGGCGCTCGTAGGCGTCCTTCCCCAGTGCTGGAGGTATAGCTTCCAGGAGTTCTGGTTATTTTCCCATTTTACTTTGTCCCAGGTGCACCCTTTGAGGTCAGCTGAAACGGTGGCAGGAATCAACACCAGTGAAACCGCCACAACCAATGCGACGAGTGTACCCAAAATTCTCCTCACGGCATACGCCTCCTTATGATGAATTTGGATGTGATTTTACAGGGTGCCTATGACTTTGTCAATAGCCAGTCAGGTCATTTTTCTTGAAATGGGCTAACATAAAATATACAATTACTCGCTGTTTATGATTTACAACAACAACAATTATGGTTAAGGAGGACCTGCCATTGGCCGCCCTGGGGAAACATTTGCTGCTGGAATTGAAAGACTGCAATACAGGATTGTTGAATGATATTGAATACCTGCGCAGAACCCTCACCGAGGTGGCCGGGCACATCGGCGCAACCGTAATCAAGGATGATTTTTACCAGTTCACACCCCAGGGGGTAAGCGGCGTCATCATAATAGCTGAATCCCATATATCCGTCCACACCTGGCCGGAGCACAATTATGCGGCCGTGGATATCTTTACCTGCGGCGATGTCATTGAACCGAAAAACGCGATTAAACTGCTGGTGGAGAAACTACAGGCGAAGTCCTCCTCGTACCGGGAAATAAAGCGGGGAATTTTTATTGAAAGTGGATTGGCGGTAAGCTAATATGGCCAAACCTGATTTCTATGATGGCCGCAAGTGGCTTATAGATGAACTAACACCGGACCTGGTGCAAATCCACGGTATTAAGAAGGTACTACATGATAAAACGACCAGATATCAGCATGCCCAAATAGTCGAGACATCAACTTTCGGCATCTGCCTGGTGCTGGACGGTAAAATACAATCGGGCGAAAAAGACGAGTATATCTACCATGAGTCGCTTGTTCATCCCGTCATGATTACCCATCCCAATCCGGAATCAGTCTTTATTGCGGGCGGTGGCGAGGGCGCGACACTACGCGAGGTACTGCTACACAGGACCGTGAAAAAAGTCGTCATGGTCGACATCGACGAGGAAGTAGTAGGGTTCTGCCGAAAATACCTGCCGACCTTTCACCGGGGCGCCTTTAACGACCGCAGGGCCAGCGTAGTCTATGACGACGCGCGTAAATATATCCGGGAAACGAAGAAGAAATTTGACGTGGCGCTGATTGACCTTGCCGATCCGGTAGAGGAAGGCCCGGCACAGCTATTGTACACCCGCGAGTTCTATCAACTGGTAAAGAATAAACTAAAACCGGGTGGCATCATGGCTGTGCAGTCAGGGCAGTCGGGCTGGATCAATCTGGATAACTATGTTGCTATTAACCGGACGCTCAAGAGCATTTTTCAGGTGGTCAGGCCTTATCAGGTATATGTGCCGTCTTTTGTAGACCTGTGGGGCTTTCACGCCGTCTCGGATACGCTGGACGCAACCCGCATTACACCGGCTGAAGTAAACAGGAGGGTGGTTGAACGTATCAACGGAACATTGCGTTCTTACGACGGGATTGCCCACCGGGGTTTGTTCTCTTTATCGAAGCTATTGCGAAAGAGGCTTGTCAGATCGCGCCGGGTGATTACAGACAGCCGTCCTATTTCAGTTTATTAGCGCCCTTGACTATCCATTCGCGCCCGGCTTCCATCAGGATAAACCGGTAATCCCCAAGTATATGAACGCCGCACGGGCGAAAACCGCAATGCTCGAAGCATTTTTGCGCTCTCATATTCCAGTCGAGAGTCCGCAGCATGAGCTTTTTAATGGCTGAGCGCTCGAATATATAGCGCAGGAAAATTTTCAGCGCGTCTCTCCCGTAGCCAAGTCCCCAACAGTCCTTTTCCCCGATCAGGATGCCCATTTCAGCCTGATCATTAAATGAGTCAAGCCCGAACACACTGCATTCACCGATATGCCTACCGTTCAATGAATCTATGGCCAGGCTGTAAGTTAGCCCGGGGAACTCGAGCTCAAGTGAAAAGCGCTCAAAGAATTCCGCATAGCTGTAAGAAAGTGGAATAGTGGCGTCGAGTCGACATAGCTCTTCATCCGTTCGCCACTTGAAATCGTCGGCCGCATCCTCGATCCGCCTCGGGCGAAGCGTTACTTTGCTGCCCTTAAACTCGGGCTGCTGGTTCAGAAATTCAAAGACAGAGGATCTTCGCAAGTTAAAAGTCCTGTCAAAGCCGCCGCCGCCGTTTCCCTGATCCTGGGCTCAGCGTGCTTAGCAAGTTTCTGTAGATATTGTTTCGCTTCGTTGCCGCCGATCTTACCGAGCGAGCCGATGGCCGCTTCCTGCACCTCGTGATCATCATCTTCCATCAGGTCGATTAGATGTGTGACCGCTTCTTCGTTTTCAAGCTCGCCACAGGCCCGGGCAGCTTCAAACCTGAACTCCGTATTACTACTCTGCATCGCATCTATTAAAAAAGTCAGCCAGGTCGTTTTGCAGTTGCGGCCCATAGCATAGATGGCGCTGGCCTTTATCGCCGGGTCATCGCTATAGTAATAATCCTCTATATACCTGTCCACAGGTTCCCGTTGGAAGATGGATATCGACTCAAGCGCCCGTCTCCGCACGGTAGCCGGTTCCCTGTGATTTTCCAGCACACCGAGCAGCGCATTGAAGATATCTTCGGCGACAGCCTCCGGCAGATCATCAGTTGTGGCCATAAGAGCGAATTTACCCAGTGCGCCAGCTGCTGTCGACCTTACATCTTCCGACTCATCGGTCTTCAGCGATTTTAAGATTGGCTTGATGTAAATCTGTTTATCTTCAAGCTCCATGCCTTCGATGGCTTTTATCCTTATCTTTTCGTCCGGATCGTTGATGGAAAAGCTGAAGATTGAGGTAAAGTCAAGCGAGAAATCGCTCTCCGAAAGGTCTACCAATTGAGAGATGAGCCGGATACGGTGTGCGACGACTGTGCTCGTCCAGTTTTTCTGAAAATGTTCGAGGTCCTGCTTCCCCAGGCTCGACAGTCTCGCCAGGTCAGCGGCAGATGCAGCTTCCTCCGCCTGCAGCACTTTATCGATAACCTCGCTTACCGGACGGTCCTGTTCCAACATTCAATCCTCCTCGTCTTCCTCTTCCCCTTCGCCTTCCTCTAACTCATCCTCTTCAGGAGGCGGCCAGACCGGCCTGGTATAGCGATCTATATATTCACCCATGGCCTGGGCCGCCAACTTTTTCATCTGCTGGTCCGATTCTTCAGCTATCTTGGCCAATTCCGTGAGGTCAATCTGCAAATCCAGCACCTTCAAAAGGACCTTGATCACTGCCAGCGCAGCCTTGGGGTTGGGGATACGTGTTGTATACGATGCTACTTCCCCGAGAAGGCAAATGCCTTCCATATTCCTTTCCCTGGCTACCCCGAGCAATAGTCCGTTTAAACCGGCTATCTGTAGCTTACCACGCAGCACGATATCATGTTTTTTTATAAAATCAATTAATTTTGTCTCAGTAGCCACGCCCCAAACTTTAGGCTGCTCGGTATGGTGTATCTTTGCGATGGCGGCGGCAAAGGTGTAAATCCTCTTTACCTTGAATTTTTTAGCTACATCCAGTATGAAATTGGCCAGATCGTAGCCCTTAAACGCCGGCTGCTCATCGCTGATAAAGAATAGCAGGTCCTTTTTACCGTCCGGGCTGTGCCAGTAGAAGAACTTGCCTTCGGGGAACTGGGGCGCCTCCACAACATTATCTTTAACCATGACGCCGATGGGGTCGAAGAAGGCAAACGGCTCTATCTCGCCAATCTCCTCGGCGTTTAGCTTCTCGCACAGGTATTTGGCCAGGATGAGCGCCAGGTTGCCGATGCCGGGCCAGGCGGCTATCAGGTCGCAGGCCTTGCCGCGGGGCTCTTTGCGAAATTTTGCCAGTTTTTTCATCGTTAACTTATTTTGTGGACACGGAGATTGAGGGGCAGTAGATGCTGGGCACTTTCACCGCACCGCCGATCCAGCGTGCGTCATTGCCCAGTGCCACGATGTCCTTAAGTAGCTCGTAAACATTAGCGTGCACCATGGTGTCCTTGACCCGGCCGACCATCTCACCATTTTCTATCTTATAACCCAACAGCACATTGCCGCTGAAATCACCATTTAAAATATTCCCCTGCTCTGCGCCCATCAGCATTTCGATGACTATGCCCTCCTTGATATCTTTGATCATGCTTGATGGACTGGAATCACCCCCCTCAATAATAAGCTGATGAGGTGACGGAGAGGGCATACCGCCGTTGCGGCTGCCGTTGCCCGTGCTCCCGGTTTTAGCCAGCGCCGCCGTGTGTAAATCGTAGTAGAACAGATTGACCGTCCCGCCGCTGATCAAAGCGTTTCTCCGGGCCGGTATGCCTTCATCGTCAAACGGCGTACTTCCAGGCTGGAATGGTATGGAAGGATCGTCCCACAGCGTGAATTTGCTATCCAGGACCTTCAATCCCTGCTTATCTTTCAGAGGGGAGGCGCCATCGAAGACCGTCTTACCGTTGAGGGCGGACAGCAAAGGAGTCAACAATGAGCCTGCCACCCCGTACGGTGTAAAGAACACTGGCAGCGTGCCCGATGATATGGACGCGTTGCGCTTTGCCAGCTCAAGCTGCCTGATTACCTCATTTGCTATGGATGCCTGGTCAATGTCCGGCCGACACGAGCCCTGGCTGTCACCGACATAGAGTATATCGCCATCCCTGACCAGCATACCTTCCAGTCCAATGCCGTAGCTGCTTTTCTTAAATGAAGCGTAGCAACCCCTGGTATTAGCTATGCGGCAGGTGACGATACTCTTCGATACCGAGGCTTCGCACAGTACATCCTGCGCGTGAGCGCGTACTTTATCGATGATGGACTGACCGGCTGAGATCATATCGTCAAGATTTACTTCATTAACACGTGGATCAAGAATTTCAACATCGATATAGGATTGTGCTTCAGGTAGCTCGAAAACAGCCTGCTGGCCGAATGGGCATGTCTCCTGGGCCATATCTACCAGGTCTTGCGCCGGTATGTCACCACTGGCCTGCGCGAAGCCTATCCTGCCATTTTTAAACAGACGCAGTGCTGTTGCCGTGGTTTCTTTGGTCTGTATCTGTTTCAACCGGTTGGCTTCGAATTGCACCGGTGTGCGGACTGAACTGACTTGAAAGACCTCGGCATGGTCGGAAACTCTTTTGGCTAATTCCAGTATCTCTTCCAACTACTTGCCTCCCACCAGGCAGTTCCTGATACGTATATGCGGGCTGCCGTTGGAGACCGGAAGCGGGGATTGACCGGCCTTGCCACAACCGCCGCCCTGGTTCATATCCAGGTCGTTGCCAATGGCATCGATATTGTCCAGGGTTGTGAAAACGTTGCCGGTCAGCACTACAGGCCGCACCATTTCCTCAACCTTCCCGTTGCGTATCATGTAAGCTTCGCCGGCTGAGAAGGTGAACATCTCAAGGCTGGTCGTGCCACCGTACCAGTCCTTAGCATAGACGCCTTCCTTGATATCGCTGATCATATCCTGAAAAGTAGTGACGCCCGGCTCAATATAAGTATTAGTCATGCGGACAATGGGAGGGTATAAATAATTGATGGCGCGGGCATTGCCGGTGGGCTGCTCGCACATTTTGGCGGCTGTCTCGCGGGAATGCAGGCGGCTGTTAAGGATTCCCTCTTTAATAAGATAGCTTTTACCGGCAGGCGTACCCTCATCGTCGTATTTAAAGGTGCCTCGGTAGCCGGGCACGGCTGCGCCGTCGACAATGTTGAGGTGCTTGCCGCCGAACCTGCGGCCCAGTACCATGACCTCTTTAAGTTGCGGGTTTTCGTAGATGTGGTCGGCTTCAGAGAGATGCCCGAAGGCTTCGTGTACAAAGACACCGGCCAGCACGGGGTCGAGCACAACTGTGTAGCTGCCGCCCCTGGCATGCGGCGCCGATAGTAAGGCAACCGCCCGCCGGGCCACATCACCAGCCTGGTTCTCGAGGTTTTCCACTACTGAGAAATCACCCTTGCTGCCGATGCTGATGCCGACCTGCTGCACATCGCCGTTGCGGCTGGCAATTGCCGTCAGGCGTAAGTTAAGGTCGATACGGCTCTGCTCAAGATAAGCGCCCTCCGAGGTTGCCAGTGTCACCTTTTTGCGGATGTCCCCGTAGCCGATGCTGGTGGTCTGAATATCTTTTGTTCCCAGCATAATGCGGTTATACCTGTCCAGCAGGTCTTTTTTCGCAGCCAGGGAGATTTCGCAGGGATTTTTCTTGAACTCTGCCTCTACAATATCCGTTACAGGGGTAACCGGAGAAAATTTACTTTCCTCTCTGCCAACATGCCTGGCCTGGTCAATTGCCAGGCATACTTTGTCTTCGAGTTGGCCCAGGTTATTAAAACTGACAAATCCCCAACCGCCACGCACCAGGGCACGTACATTGCCGCCGATGCTGGATGTCCTGCCGGCCTCTTCCAGGCGTTCCCCACGGTAAACAAGGCGGCCGGAGCTGCTTTCTTCCAGCCGGATCTCGACATAGTCAGCCTCCCGTCCCTTCAGCGCTGATAAAAGCATGTCACGCATAGTTTACCAATTTTAGCAAATAACCCTATCGTTAGCGAAAGGCAGGCCCTGTAAGCCAGTCAATTAACTAATTCCAATCGTATTCTAATGGACTTTTTAAACAGCCGGTAATATACTTTACTGGTGGGGAATAGATGAGCTCCAGTCACATCGGCAAGATCGAAAAATCCAGGCGTTATGCAGAAGAACCGGAACGTGTGACCATCCTCTCCTTTGCTGCATTTTTCAGGGGGGAGAATGACGATCATGTGCTCGGCTTCGATGAAGGCAAATGGCGCTGCAACTGCTATTTTTTCTCCCAGCACGGAGAATGCGTGCATATAATGACTTTGCAGCGTCTATTGGGCAAAATGCTGCCTGGACAGGCCGGAATTTCCAGCCAAACTTAACTGATCAGCGGAGTGCTTTGGAGCACCCCGAATCAGTGACAGGTGGTGGTGTCTTAAATCTACGCAGCTTTTTACACGCATCCAAGGCTTCCGCAGCTAGAAAAAGTGACCCCGTAACCAGGACCAAGTCCTTAGCTGAAGCTAAAGCGAGCGCGTCTGCGATACATTCACTTACTCCTTTGCATGTAACTGTTTGAACTCCTGCGTCTTTAAACGCCTGTTCTAATTGTGCAATGCCAGCGGCCCGGGGGTGACCTGACCGGGCAAGTATAACTTTGTCAGCAAACGCGGATAATCCCCTCGCCATCCCTGTGATGTCTTTATCCATAGATGCACCGAAGATGATATAAGCCCGGTTAAAAGTATAATGCTTGCGAATAGAATCGATTACAACCTGGATTGAATACATATTGTGTGCACCGTCAATTATCAGTAGTGGTGATGGCTGCAGGACCTGCAACCGTACCGGCCAGCGCACTGTCGACAACCCTTTAGCAATATCTTTGCCAGTGACGATTACTCCTTGTTTCATTAACACTTCCACAGCCCCTACCGCCAGAGCAGCGTTTTCAAGCTGGAAATCGCCTAAAAGCGGCATCCATAGCTTATAACAGGTCATGTTTCCCTTAATCGAAAAATGCTGTCCCTTAAAATCGCTGCTCAGACTCTGCCAGGAGAGGTCCTGTCCCGCGAGGACCAGGCTGGCTTGCACTTCGCGACATTTGGCTTCGATCACTTTTTGTGCACGGGGTTGCTGTGGAGCGCATATCACAGTGCAGCCCGGCTTGATAATACCGGCTTTCTCGGCTGCAATCTGCTCCAGGCTGTCTCCGAGTACCTGTATATGGTCTAAACTGATAGAGGTTATTATGCATACATCCGGAACGGCTACGTTGGTTGCGTCCAGCCTGCCGCCCATCCCCGTTTCCAATACCTGGGCATCGGCCCTTTTCTCCTTGAAATATTTGAAGGCCATAGCAGTCAGGACTTCGAAGGTGGTTAGTTTACCATAGCGCCCCTCGCTATTTATAGACAGTACCAGGGGTTTAATTACACGGGCAATAGCAGCTAAATCATTTTTAGAGATCGGTTTGCCGTTAACGGATATACGCTCCTGCCAGGAGTACAGGTGCGGTGAACTGAAAAACCCGGTCTTCAAGCCCGTTGCTTTTAATACACTGGCGATCATAGCTGCAGTGCTGCCCTTGCCCTTGGTCCCCGCTATATGTATAGTCGTCCTGCCAAGGTGGGGATTACCCAGCTCTTTCAACAACAGCTCAACACGGCGGAGGTCGAAGTTGGACGCCTGATAAGCTGCAGCAGGGGATTTTTCATAATCGGTGAGGCTATTAATGAAATCAATGGCCTGGTGGTAATCCATCTATGCTACCTTTAACAGCTTAGTAAAATATAAAACCGGGGATTAGAGCTTGACCGACTTCGGCATAGAACGGCCCTTCCACAGCGCCTTACCCTGCAGGGTCAGCACCATGGAGGCGAAGGCGATGATGGTCATAAAGACGGCACTGGCCGGGTACACGAGGATGAGATAAAGCGGAAAGCGGAACCGGTTATAACAGACGCCGTAAAGCAGCAGTGACAGGAGAATTGCCAATATGGTAATGATAATGGTATCCAGAGGGATATGCGCGATAAGCCCGATCACCAGCAGCACCGGGGGTTCAACGAAAAGCATAACAACCAGCAGATACATAATTACCAGAAGCAGGGGATCGAAGTTGAAGGTGGCAAAGGTGCTCTTGGTCAGCCCCCGCCACGTCTGTTCCAGGCCGTGGTACATGCGGCAGGAAACACCGCCGCAGCCGTCGATCAGCCTGTAGCGCATACCCATAGCATGAACCCTTCTGCCGATGGCGATATCGTCAACAATATTTTGCCTTACAGCTGCATACCCGCCCGTGGCATCATACGCTTTGCGGCTGAATATCATGAACTGGCCCAGGGCGACGAAGAGAAGGGGATTGCTGGTGAGCTTGGTTAACTCAAGCGGGACACCACAGAGCAGGCCCATGTAAAAAGCCGGTATGGTCAGGCGCTCAGACCAGGAAACCGTGATCTGGCAGGGCAGCGCCGAGATAAGATCGGCCTTTTCGGTTGCCATAGCTGAGGCAGATTGCTTTAACATGCAGGGTTCGTGCATGGTATCTGCATCTGCAAAGAGCAGGTATTCTCCATCCGCGGCTTCAGCCAGTTGATGGCAGGCCCAGTGCTTGCCCAGCCAATCGTTGGGTAGGGGCTTGCCCTTGATTAACTTGAGGCGGTTGTCTTTATTGGCTAATTGCTGCAGTATCTCCCAGGTACCGTCGGTGGAATTATCATCCAGTACAATCACCTCGAAATCGGGATAGGCCTGTGCCAGTAGTCCACGCACGCAATTGCCGATGTTCTCTTCCTCATTACGGGCGGGCACCAGGACGGAAAAGCGGGGATACCCGGTGATTGGCGGGTACTTGGGGAGACGGCGCAGGTATCTCAGGTTGCTCAGCGTTATGATCAAAAGCGTTAGCAGGCCTAGTACAATTAAGACCTGAAGATAAAAAAGTATTTCAGTAGACAGTGTGTACTGCAATTGGCTATATATTAATATTTTTACGAGTTGGAATTTTACGGTCCTTCCATGTAGTGCGCCCGGATAGGGTTAGGACCATGGAAGAGACGGATATGGCAGCCATAGCGGTGACGCTGAGCGGGTAGAGAAAAATCAGGTAAATGGGGAATTTAAACCGGTGGTAATAAATCGCGCAGAGCAGCAGCGCTGCAATAACTGCGATTACGGATAATCCCATGGTCAAGACCGGCGGATAGGCAAAGTCTTTATAGATGGCAATTAAAAAGATAGGCTCCCAGAAGACAAACAGCATCCAGAGCCAGGTAAGCACAAACAAGCGTACGTTGTAGCCGTAAGCCGCAAAGCTATTCTTAGTTAGACCTTCGTATAATTCATTGAAGTTGTGATACATCCTGCAGGAAACGTTATCAGTTCCATCCATCAGGCGGTAGCGCAAGCCTTCAGCTATAATTTGCTGAGGCAGTTCGAGGTCGTCGAGGACGTTTTGCTTGATGGCCTCAAAACCGCCGGCGGCCTCGTATGCAGTGCGGCGGAACATCATCAGCTTGCCGCTGGAGGAAAGGATTGCCCGTTTTTTCGGCCTGAACTTTTCCAGTAAGGGAACCTGGGCGAAAACGCCCAGGGCGAAGATGGGCATAATCAATTTTTCAGACCATGTGCCCAACATATGCCTGGGTATGATTGAGATCATATCTGCACGCTCATCATGGATGGCTCCGGCAGCGCAGCGTAGCGTATCGGGCGTATGTATGGTATCCGCGTCTGTAAACATCAGTAATTCGCCGTCAGCTTGTCTATATAGCTGGTGGCAGGCCCAGTGCTTGCCCAGCCAGTTGGGAGGCAATGGGGCGCCCCTGATGATCTTTAGCCGGCGGTCATTTTTTGCAAGTGATGCCAGGACCTCCCCCGTCCGGTCGGTCGAATCATCGTCAATTACCACCACCTGAAAATCAGGATAATCCTGAGCCAGCAGCGAACTGACGCAGGGACCGATTTTATTCTCTTCATTCCTGGCCGGGATCAGCACGGATATGCGGGGAAAGAATATCAGCTTCTTATAATCTCGCAGATTTTTCGCTGCGAGCATATTAATGACTGCAATAGTTAACAGAATAATAAGGAAGAGGACTATCAATACAGCGGGGAACAGCACCGGAACGTTTAATATCATGATCTCCTCTCCGCCCTGGGTATCCAGGACTGTAATTCCGGCCAAGTACGGAAATATGCATAACGTTTATAAAACATAATCCCCGTGTGCCCGGCCCAGGCGGCGGCTAAATGCAGGGGGTAGTGCAGGATGAGCAGGAAGATGAGTAAGCCAACCATACCACCAATAGTACCCCAGACCCAGTTCTTCTGGATAATAAACATAAGTCCAACGCAGGTTCCCATTACCACAGGACCTATCCAGCCCAGCAGGGCCAGCCAGACACCAAAAGTAGTGGCGACTCCCATTCCCCCCCGAAACCTCAGAAAGGGTGTGAAAGCATGCCCGAGCACGGGGGCTATGGCCACAACGGCCAGTTCCCAACCACTAACCAGGTAAGAGTCCTTGGCCAGCAACACGGGAACGGTGCCCTTAAAAGCATCAAGCAAGACAGCGATTACATATAGGATACGGCCTCCTGCCCTGGCCACATTGGTTGCGCCGGGCGCTTTATCCCCGAATTGCCTGATATCCTTCTTCAGGAATAAGCGGCCGAGTAGTAACGAAAAAGGTATAGATCCGAATAAAAAACCCGCCAGTGACCAGATTGCGGTTAACATAGCCTTACTATTATATAATAAACGCCATTTTCTGTGGTAAATCCAAATGTTTGATTTGATCCGGCTGTGTCAGGCCTTTTTCCGCGCAGTGCCGGTAATCCACGCCTGCATTCCAAACGTTAGTAGAGCCCGGATTGCCGTCGCCGTAGTTGCGGATGTCCTTCTTCAGGAGCACGGTCCCTACCCAGTAAGAGAACGGCAGGCAGCCGAGCAGCAGCCCTGCCATAATCCACAGTACGGTGTACATAAGACGATTTATTATATAATGTTTACAGTTAAATTTCTCAAGGGTAAAATGAAATTCATTAATAAATTGCTGACGGCAAGCCGTGAAAATAACAGCTTGCTCTGCGTGGGACTGGACCCCGATCCTGACAAGCTGCCGGTTAAGGACGTCCTGGAGTTTAACCGGGCTATCATCGAAGCTACCTCCGACCTGGTATGCGCCTACAAACCCAACCTGGCGTTCTACGAAGCTCTGGGACTGGAGGGCATGCAGGTTTTAAAGAAGACAGTGGCATGCGTGCCGAAGAATATCCCTGTTATCGGCGATGCCAAGCGCGGTGATATTGGCAACACTGCAGTTGCCTATGCTAAGGCGCTCTTCGATTATTTCAAATTCGATGCAGTGACGCTCAATCCTTACCTCGGCTATGACTCGATAGAGCCATTCCTGGACTATGCCGGCCGCGGGATTTTTATTCTTTGCCGAACCTCCAACCGCAGCGCTGTGGACTTCCAGGATATTGTGGACAACTTCGGTATGAAGCTTTATGAGTCGGTTGCAATGCGTGCGCAGGAATGGAACACGCGCGAAAACATTGGCCTGGTAGTGGGGGCAACTTTTCCTGACGAGTTGAAAGGAATACGCAAAATGTGTCCTGATATGCCGCTGCTGATACCGGGCATCGGCGCCCAGGGCGGCGACCTGGAGGCAACCGTTAAAAACGGCATCGACGCCAGGGGTGAGAAGGCGGTGATCGTGGCGGCCAGGCAGGTACTTTACGCTTCTAAGGGAAAGGATTACGCCCAAGCTGCGCGCCAGGCAGCGTTGGACTTGCGCGACCGGATCAATTCCCTGAGAAATCCCGGTTAACATACGCTTTTAAAATTATCCCTTTACCTGTTATAGAGGTATAGAGAGGATGGATCAGAAGGCAGCCAGGCGTACCCGCACCATTTTCCACATAGATCTCGACGCCTTTTTCGTTACCGTTGAGCAGGTGCTTAATCCGGAATTAAAAGGCAAACCTGTTATAGTAGGTGGACGTCCCGACCGGCGCGGTGTAGTTTCCTCGGCTTCTTACGAAGCCCGTAAGTTCGGCGTACATGCAGCTATGCCGTTATCACAGGCTAAACGCCTCTGTCCGCAGGCCATCTTTTTGACCGGGAATTACCGGCGCTACATTGAATTCTCACAGAGATTCATGGACATTCTGGCCGGCTATACTCCTGACCTCGAGCCCGGCGGTCTGGACGAGGCTTACCTTGACGTAACCGGCTGCCAGAACTTCGGATCATGGAGAAATCTCGCCGTGAAGATCAAAGAACAAGTGAAGAAAGAGACCGGCCTGGTCGCGTCTATTGGCATAGCTCCCTGCAAGGTGGTGGCCAAGGTGGCTTCCGACCTGAGCAAACCCGACGGTTTGATCGAGGTGCTGCCGGGGGAGGAGAAGGCCTTTCTTGCCCCATTGCCTGTACAGAAGCTTCCGGGGGTGGGCGAGAAGACGGAGAAGGTACTGGGGATGATGGGAATTAAGACCATCGGCAACCTGGCGGATATGCCGGAGGGCTTGTTTAAAAACCGCTTCGGCGAAAATATCCTGTGGCTGCGCCGGCATGCCAGCGGTCTTGACAACAGCACGGTAGAGCCGTGGGGAGAAGCCAGGTCCGTCAGCCGCGAGACCACCTTCGATGTGGATACGCTGGACGAGGGTTTGCTCAAGGCCACCTTGCGCTACTTTGCGGAGAAGTTAGGCGCCGAACTAAGGGAAATGGGCAAGAAGGCCAGGACAGTCGGTCTGAAGCTCAGGTATTCAGACTTCGAGACGGTCAACCGCAGCCATACATTGAAAGCAGCCACCAACCTCGACGATGTGATTTACGAAGAAGGGGTCAGGCTGCTGGAAGCTGCGCTGGCCAGGAACCGCCGCCCGGTACGCCTGATCGGATTGGAGGTCTCGAACTTCTCCGGCAGCGCCACCCAGCTTGGCCTGTTCGATGCCGAGTCCAGGCGGCTGGAGCAGCTTGACCGCGCCGTAGATAAAATACGCGAGAAATACGGCTTCGATTCAATTCAGACGGGAGCTACCATGGATTTGAAGAGAAAGTATAAGGAGAAAGAGTAGATTTTACCCGCCAGTCACCGCTATGTAAACCACGCCATAGTGCAATGCTGCACCACATAATATCCACAGGTGGAAGATATCGTGGAAGTCGAACCTGCCGGGCCAGGGATTGGGCTTCTTGACAGCGTAGATCAGCGCACCGATGCTGTAGGCAACACCGCCTGCGAACAGCAGGAAGAGTGAAGCCGGGGACATAGTTACAATGAGTTTATATAGAGGAATCAGTGCCATCCATCCCATCAATATATAGATAGTAACGGTCAGCCAGCGCGGTGCATGCAGGTAGAATACCTTCAGGAACACGCCCAGTAAAACCAGCAGCCATTGTACGCCGATGATCGTCCAGCGCAGCCATCCATCAAGGTAGATATAGCATATCGGTGTGTAAGTGCCGGCGATCATAAAGAAGATAGCGATGTGATCCAGCTTGCGCCAGGCGTTAATAGCATCCTCGCGCCGCTTGGTGCCGTGGTAAAGCGTGCTGCAAAGGAACATAAAAACGGCACTCAGCCCATAAACGGCCGATACGATTGTCAGCGGCACGGAACCGCCGGTCTTAATCAACAATACCACCAGCCCGGTCAGTGCAAGGACCACTCCTGCAAGGTGAGAATAGAAAGAAAAATATTCAGATTTTTGAATTGCCATAATATAAGCCGGCGCTAAAATAAACCAAAGCGATATTGTAACAGATATATCCTGCCGGGGAGAACAGGGTATAATTGAGTAGCTTAAGGGGCAGTGATACCACTGTCCCCCTTTGTTTATTATTGACTACTATACCTGACATGTTTATAGTGAAAATGTAGCGTTTTATCAATTGCTGGCATCAATATGAAATTCAAAGATTGTGTGATAACTGCACTCTACGCGTTGAGAGCGAACAAGCTGCGCTCGGCGCTGACAGTACTGGGTATCGTGATAGGTGTTAGCTCGGTGGTTTTCCTGATCTCCTTCGGACGCGGACACGAAGCCAACCTGATGGCTATCTTCAAGACAATGGGAGCAGAGACCATCTATGTAACCAGTTCCTCACAGATGACAGACCAGATATCAGGTATAACCCGCAGGTTGACCATGGAGGATGCCGAGGCACTGACTAACTACAGCCGCGCGCCTGATATTGGCCTGGTGTCTGCCTTCACTGAGAAGATGTGCAACGTGGTCTTTGAAAATGAAAAGCAAATTGTGGATGTGATGGGCATGATGCCCAATATTCGCGACATTATAGACTATCCAATAGAGCGCGGCGTTTACATAACTGAACAAGATGTCAGCGGGGCCAACGATGTGGCAGTGCTGGGCTCTGTGACCGCCGCCAACCTCTTCAAAGGAGGCGTTGACCCGCTGGGCAAGACCATACGTGTTGACGGACGTGTGTTTGATGTGGTGGGTGTTCTTGAAGCTAAAGGCGGATTCATAGCGTCGGCCGACGACTTTATCATGATACCTATTACCACCATGCAGGCAAGACTGCTGGGGGATGTGACCGCCACCCAGGGCCGCCCGGTGCAGACCATTGCCGTGCGTGCGGTTTCACCGGACAGTGTAGGAGCTGCCCTGGACCAGGCCGTCGAGGTGCTGCGCCAGCGCCACCACCTGCGTGAAGGTGAGGAAAACGATTTCAGCATCTGGGATATGCGCGAGATATTGAAGCAGATGGAGCAGGCAATGGATATATTCCAGTTATTCCTGATCGCGGTAGGAGCAAACTCGCTGGTGGTGGGGGGCATCGGCATTATGAATATAATGCTGGTGTCTGTATCCGAAAGGACGCGTGAGATCGGCATCCGCAAGGCCGTCGGGGCACACCGGCGCGATATCCTCGGCCAGTTCCTGGTAGAATCGGCTGTGCTTAGCCTGACCGGCGGAATTATCGGCACTCTGTTCGCCTTTTTGAACATAATGCTGGTTTCAGGCGTAAAGATCGGCGGGTACACAGTGCAGGTGCCGTTCTCTCTTGATATTGTATTGATTGCCCTCGCAGTGGCTACAGGCATAGGTTTAGCTTCAGGCCTGTACCCGGCCTACCGTGCAGCCAGCATGGACCCGGTCGAGTCGCTGCGGTTCCAGTGATCGCGGCAATGCATTACAAGCAGTCATCCAATAGGCGCAGGGATGGGTCTAAAAATCCATCCGCGGAAGGAAGAACGGCTAAAACTGAATCCTAACTTTTAGGGCGGATGCCTTCTAAGCCGCGGGTCGTCGGTTCGAATCCGACCAGGGACGCCATCGTATCTACAGGGAGCAGCTGCTTTTCCCACAACAGGCAATGTAGCGCAAAGTCGTAGTCACCCTTCCCGGAATCGTCTAAGCTGTCAGCATGAGG
>CAZABI010000005.1:0-16106 GCA_964483235.1 uncultured Dehalococcoidales bacterium
CCCACGATCTCCACCGTGACAGGGTGGCATGTTAGACCGCTACACCACGGGGCCTTGTCCGCACACATGAAGAATCAGCACGCGGGTAAAATTACCTTAGAAGTCTATCAACACTCGGTAAATAGTGTCAAACCATTTTTACTTGCAATTGCATTTTATCCCCGATTGTTATAATCTACAATTCGGTTTTTTATGATGGTACTTATAATTAATCTATCTGCTGAAGTAATTTGGTACATGCCATGAATCTACGTAAAGCATCTTCTGCCTGTTTAGCAGCGGTAATTATTGCCGCTTCTTTGTGCTTGTTAGTTCCGGCGCGTGTATACGGTACTACGACTATTTCACTTTCGCCGATATCAGGTTCACCCGGTTCGCGTGTTGCGCTCAGCGGGGATGGATTCATCGGTAAGCTGGCAACAGTGTATTGGGACAATAAAAAACTGGTTCAGAATATTCCGGTAAATAAGACGGGGCAGATCAATTATACGTTTAAAATACCATCAGCTTCCAGGGGCGAACATATGATAAAGGTTACTGACGACAGTAACTGGTCTAACATCATGGCTACGGCGACTTTTGAGATTACACCGGGCATTACTGCCGAGCCATACTGGGGTAAACCCACCAACCAGATAACGATCTTTGGCTATGGCTTCGCCCCAGGTGAACCTAATATAAAGACCACGTGGGATGGACAGCCGTTATCACGCTCGCCGATAGCAGCAGATAAAACAGGTTCATGGTATTCCATGTTAGATGTGCCCAACCTTCCAAAAGGTGAGTATATTATTTCAGCTTATGGAGATTTAACTAAAGCTAATGAACTCCAGGATCTAGTTTTCACGGTTGCTCCGTTCTGCAAAGCCAAACCAGTTTCCGGCCCTGTGGGAACTAAGGTGTTACTAACAGGTGTAGGATTCAGAGCAGGAGAAGATGGACTCACTTTTACCTGGGATGGTCCGATTCTGGACACCAATTTTGTAGCACAGCCAAATGGTTCTTTTAGCCATGAGATAACCGTGCCACCCAGTGTAAAGGGGAGGCACATAATAGGAATTTATGGAAGTAGTTTCACTCCTAAAGGAATCGTGCCGAACATTGAATTTGAAGTCACTCCTGCTATTCAGCTAAATACATCAAGCGGTAACAAGGGGACTGAAGTAAAAATGGAAGGTAATGGCTTTAATGCCAGCGAAATGATCTCGATTAGCTTCGATAAGACCAATATAGGTGATGCCACCACAGACAGTAAGGGCAGCTTCAATGCGGTCTTCCAGGTACCGAGTGTCACGGGCAAGGAACATACAGTTACCGCGAGCGGAAACAAAGGGGCTCTTGCACAGACAAGTTTTTCGACTACAAAGGGAACGCCGGCCACTCCTCAACTTTTATTTCCCGGACCCGGTGCCAAAATAGAGGCATTTAACTCAGTCTTAGATGTAATGATGAGCATTTTGAAATATATCGGCGGTTTATTTGACTTTATCACAGGTTCAGGCCAGAAAACCAATGATTCGTCACTTACAACTATGAACTGGACAGTTAACGGAGATCAAACTGGAGTTACATACACTATACAGTTAGCCAGGACCGAAGATTTTTCAACCGTAACTTTCCAGAAATCGGGGATATCGGGTAATAGCTATATCCTCAATAAGTCCAGCCTGCCCCTGACCGGCGTTTACTACTGGCGAGCAAAAGCAGCAGACGAAACGGGAGGAGAAAGCGCGTGGTCCAATACGTGGAAATTCGAAATAGTGCCGACTTCACCGCTGGTACTCGCGTTATCAATCACAATATTGGTTTTATTCATTGGTATTGTGTTCTTCGGTATAATGGCGCTGATTAACATTACAAAAAATCGCGGCTAAATACAATCATCATATTTATTTTCGTTTGAATTTTCGCATAAACGTATGCTATAGTTTAGTCGCTAGAGCAACATAAGCTTGCCGCTAGGGGTGCTTTTAGTAAGCGGGCTGAGACTCCGTGAAGGCGGGGAACCCTTGAAACCTGCCCTTGGTAATTCGAGCGTAGGGAAGCGGTACTTGTCCAAGGGTTTAGTTTGATATACTATAACTCTTGGTTTTTTATTTTTAATACGATGACACAGTTAGAATCAGCCAGAAAAGGAACGGTAACCCGTCAAATGGAAGCCGTAGCACGACTTGAAAACGTTGCTGCGGATCTCATTTGCGAAACCACGGCTGCAGGGAAATTGGTTATTCCTGCCAATGTTAATCGCCCCATTTCCGGTATATGCGGAATTGGAAAAGAACTACGCATAAAGGTCAATGCCAACATAGGTACTTCATCCGACTTTGGTTCCCTGTCCGGAGAATTGGAAAAACTACGTATAGCTGTCGAGTTCGGATCGGATACTGTGATGGATTTAAGCACCGGTGGCGACATTAATACAGTGCGTAAGGCGGTCTTGAATGCAAGCTCAGTACCGGTTGGCACTGTACCCATCTATCAGGCTATGATTGAGGCGGGACAGAAATATGGCCCGATAGTGAAAGCGACTGCCGACGATATTTTTTCGGTTATCGAACAGCAAGCTATCGAGGGTGTCGATTTTGTCACTGTGCACTGCGGAGTGACTCAATCGGCAGTTAAATCCTTAAAAAATCAGCGGAGAGTTACAGATATTGTTTCACGAGGAGGAGCTTTCCTGTTGGGTTGGATGATTTACAATGATAGGGAAAATCCTCTCTACGAATACTATGACCGATTGCTTGATATCGCCCGGAAATACGATGTCACTCTGAGCCTGGGAGATGGTATGAGGCCAGGCTGCCTGGCTGACGCCACTGATAGACCTCAGATCCAGGAATTGATCACTCTAGGTGAGCTAGTAGAAAGAGCCTGGGATGCGGGTGTACAGGTGATGGTCGAGGGTCCGGGCCATTTGCCGCTAAACCATATAGGCACTAACGTTATCCTGCAGAAAAGCCTGTGCAAAGAAGCGCCTTTCTACGTACTTGGTCCACTTGTAACTGATATAGGAGCAGGCTACGACCATATAACGAGTGCGATAGGCGGCGCCATAGCCGGAGCTTATGGGGTTGATTTCCTCTGCTATGTAACACCTGCCGAGCACCTGGCGCTACCGGATGCCAAAGATGTGAAAGAAGGTGTTATAGCCTCGCGAATTGCTGCACATGCCGCTGATATTATCAGGAGCGGCGGCAAGGCAGCGGAATGGGACCGGAAGATGTCGAACGCCCGGAAAAGCCTGGATTGGGAAAAACAGGCTCAGCTTTCGCTTGACCCTCAAAGAGTTAAGACCTTGCATGATAAATACGCAGTAAAAGGCCGCGCATGCAGCATGTGCGGAGATTACTGCGCTATGGACCTGGTAGAAAAATACCTGGGTATCACAGCAACTAAATGTTAAAGCGATATTATGTCTGTAGATGAAAGCGGAAATAATCTCGATCGGCACTGAGCTCTTACTTGGTGAGATAACGGACCTGAACGCCGTTTATCTGGCAAGTCAGTTACCGTTACTCGGATTAGACCTGCATTTCATTTCCACAGTCGGCGATAATAAACAGAGATTAATAGAAACCCTCGAACACGCCTGGAAGCGGTCTGACATTATCATCACGACCGGCGGCCTGGGCCCTACCGAAGATGATGTAACCCGTGAAGCTATCGCAGACTTTTTCCATGAGCCGATCAGTATTGACCAATCATTAGTCAGTCAGTTTAAAGAGTTATTCCGGCGCTTCAACATGGATATGCCTGAGAGCAATATCAAGCAGGCATCGATTATCCCGTCCTGTGAGGTCATTGCCAATCCAAGGGGCACCGCGCCAGGTTGGTGGGTACACAAGGACAAGCACGTTATCATCGCCATGCCCGGCCCACCGGGAGAAATGCAACAAATGTGGGCGGCGGCCGTGACACCCAGGCTGCAGAAAGAGTTCTGTGACGCAGTAATTTTTTCCAAAACCGTAAAAACGTTCAGTTTAAGCGAGGCCAAAGTCGGCGAAATTACCCGGACATATCTGCTGGCTCGCAATCCGACGATGGGCATCTATGCCAAGCCCGATGGTATCCACTTACGTATCACGGCTAAAGCTCCAACTCTCAAAGAGGCGGAGTATATGGTGGACAGGACAGCAAATGAGATCGATGGACTGCTTGGAGATTACATCTGGGGTTCTGATAATGACAGCCTTGAAGGTATTGTCGCCAGCCTATTTGTTAATAAGCAGATGGATCTGGCAGTTATTGAGATGGACACGGGCGGAATATTGGCCAATATAATTACGAATATTACGGATAGCTCAAAATTTTTTAAATATGGTATAGTGATTAGCCGCGACGAGCTAATGACCGAATGCAATATCAATGATAACATGGTCACTCAATTTGGTATCGCAAGCAAAGAGATAGCCGGCGAGATGGCAGCAGCCGCTAAGAAGAAATATGGCACTTCAGTTGGCGTAGGATTAATCGGTGTTATGGAACCGGGTGATCCTGTAAATAGTATGGGTACTATTTTTATCGGGATAGTTAATGGATCAGGGGCACAAACATATAAAAGGAATTATCCTGGAACCAGGCTACAGATAAAGCAGAGAGCTGCTGTTTCAGCTCTTTTTGAATTAAGAAAAATTCTGCGATAATAGGAGATAACATGCACCTGATAATTGATGGCTTCGGAAAAAATAAAGCGGTTCTGCAGGACGAAAAGTTCATAAATGAACTTTTAAATTCTTTCCCTGCCAGAATTGGTATGACTAAAATCTCCGACCCATTAGTATTCCGTTATTCCGGCGTAAAGCCGGAGGATTGGGGAGTATCCGGCTTGGTGTTTATCGCAGAAAGCCATATCAGCCTTCATACATTTGTAGAACGCAGCTTCATCAATATCGATGTATTCTCCTGCAAAGATTTCGACGCCGGATTAGTCGTTGAAGAGCTTAAAGATGAATTCCAATTGATCCGGGTGCGGAGTTGTCTGGTTCGGCGGGACTGGGATTCCAAAGATTTCAGGGAAAGTGACGGGATATTGCAGTTAAACTCAGTATGACGGACATTCAGGGACCTTTTACACAGTCCGGTAATTTTGCCGGGGTAATGCCGCCTTTTTCTGATTATGACAACGCCAAAGTTGTTATTCTACCAATCCCTTATGATGGCACGGTCGAGTGGCACAGCGGATCCAGGCACGGGCCGCGTTCTATTATTGACGCCTCAACATACCTGGAATGGTATGATATTGAACTCGACACGGAAGTGTTCAAAGTAGGAATTCATACACTGCCGGATTTACAACCGTCTTTTTCCAGCCCTGATGAAACAATAGACATTATCCATGAATATGTAAACAAATTGCTCGATGACTCCAAATTTGTAGTAACGCTTGGTGGGGAACATTCTATAACTTCCGGTATTGTGCCGGCATTTAAACAGCGTTTTAATAACCTGTCCGTCCTCCACCTTGATGCACACGCTGACCTGAGGGATGAATATACTGGAACCAAATACAGTCACGCCTGTGTTATGCGCCGTATTATTGATATCTGTCCGGTAACGCAGGTTGGAATCCGCAGCTTGAGTCTTGAAGAAAGATTATTCATTAAATCAAAACAAATTAATACCTTCTTTTACATCGAAAACGGCCTCGATGAGGCAACAAAGAATCAGGTTGTAAGGACTCTCTCCGATGACGTTTACATCTCTATTGACCTCGATGTTTTCGATCCGTCGGTCATGTGCGCTGTGGGAACGCCCGAACCCGGCGGGATGCAATGGCAGGAGATTTTAGATTTACTAAGATTAATTTCCCGTGTAAAAAATGTCGTTGGTTTTGATCTGGTGGAATTGTGCCCCCCGCAGGGCCCTGCCTCATGTGCATTTCTGGCTGCCAAGCTCGCGTACAAGCTGATCGGTTATGCGTTGATCAAGGGCTGAGTCGATCCATCATGGATTTCAGAGTTGAAGCGCGGAATAATTGTTTCCATGAAATTGACAATACGTTCAGAATTGTATTAGTATTTATAGGTTTTTCAGGAAATGCCTTCAAAACAAAGACCTAAATCTATTAAACCGGGTGTAAGCTTAGGAGATACAGCCACCCGATTTCTCGCTTCAGTATCTTCCGAGATTAAATCGGAGGCCCATCAAGAGGTTTTTAAATTCGTCAGGTGGTTTGGTGAGGAACGGATGTCAAGTACCCTGGCTGGACAAGAAGTAGTCAACTACTCTGAACAAGTATACACATCAACCAATAAATCCACTGAACATCTCAGTATAATAAAAAAATTCCTTCAGTTTGCTCATAAGGAAAATTACACTATTACAAATCTCAGTATTCACATTAAGATCAAGAAGATCCCCGGGAAAACCGCTGCTGGTGGTACCACCAGGGCAGATGAGCCTATATTGCTTACCAGACAGGGCTACGAAGATGTAAATAATAGGCTCGCACATCTACAGAATGAGCGGCCGCATATTGCCGAGGAAATCCGTAGAGCAGCGGCAGATAAAGACTTCAGGGAAAATGCGCCTTTGCATGCTGCTCGCGAGCAAATGAGTCACCTGGATGGGCAGATAAAAGAGCTTGAGGATACGTTAAGAAGAGCCAAGATAGTGGAAGCGGATGAAGAAAAAGGGCTGAGAATGACCATCGGAGATACTGCAATAATTGAAGAGGAGACTACTAATGAGCAGATCAGCTATACACTGGTCAGTTCAAGGGAAGCAAATGTCAAACTAGGTAAGATATCAGTGGTTTCACCCCTGGGACAAGCCATATTTAATAAGGAGATCGGAGAAACCATAAATGTAAACGCACCATCAGGTGTAATCGTCTACTGTATCATTGACATCAAGAAAGCATAGAATACCGGACGGAATGATTGAAAAGTGAGGTTAACAAAACTTTAATTCTTGTCTGTATTAAATTATAATAGTGCGGTTTAAAAGGGTTGCGGGGAATTATTACAAGTTACTTATTGAGAATTAACTACTTATATTGATGATAACAGCTAAAAAATACAATTAATATAAGGAGGTACCATGGATTTTAAACCAACTGAGCAACAGTTAGCACGCAGAAAAGAATTTTTTAGTGTCTGCGAAGATCTGGCCAAGAAAAAACCAGCAAGCTTTATAGGTTTTGAAAGCCAGTTCGACAACGAGGAGGGCTGGAACTTCCACCGATTTTGCGCTAAAGAGTTCGCTAAGAGGGGCTGGCTGGCGCTGGGATGGCCCAAAGAGTATGGCGGCAACGGTGACATAATGGACAAGGTACTCTTCCAGGAAGCCAGGGGTTATTATGAGTTACCGGGCGCTGATATTTTCGGCGTCGCCATGCTTGCACCAACACTGCTGGCCGCCGCCAGTGATGAACTGAAGAAAGAATTCCTGCCCAAGATCGCCAATGGAGAGATCATGTTCTGCGAACTCTGGAGTGAGCCAAATGCCGGTTCGGATCTTGCCGGGCTTACTACGTCTGCCATCCGCAAGGGTGATGAGTTCATCGTCAATGGACAGAAGACCTGGAGCACGGGCGCCCACTTTGCAGATTGGGCCTTCGGCGTTTACAGATCAGATCCCAACGGTAAAAAGCATCATAATCTTACTTTCATGCTCTGCGATATGAAGAGCAAGGGCATATCGGTCAGGCCGATCCCTTATATGACTGGGACCCACGTTTACAACGAGGTCTATCTTGATGACGTACACATGTCGGCCAAGTACATCGTCGGCCAGGAGAACGAGGGATGGGCAGTTGTCAACGTACTAGCTGGTTTTGAAAGGTCCAACCTTGACATGGTATACGGCTTGGTCCGTTTTGTCGAAGAACTAGTCCATTTCTGTAATGAGACCAAGGTACAAGGTCAGTTGCTATCCAAAAATCCAATTGTCCGGAACAAGATCGCGGATGCCGCTTGTCAACTCGAAGCTGTCAAGTGCCTCGCATATCGCGTTGCCGATCAGCAGAACAGGAATGAAATGGGACTTATGGATGCTGCCGGTGTTAAGGTTTTTGCCAGTGAGTTGATGGAGAAATTTGGCCACCTTGCTACCGACATTCTGGGACCGTACGGCCAGGTTAAACACTCAAAATTTGCTAAAATGGGCGGCGCTGCCGAGTACACATACCAGAGTTGCTTTGTTCCGATCGTGTCAATGGGCACTAATGAGATCCAGCGCAATATCATCGCCTGGTACGGTCTTGGCCTGCCGAGGATGAAATAACAGGATTGGAATTCGAGAAGGAGGAAATATGGATTTAAGGTTTACCGAACAACAAGAGATTCTCAAGAAGTCAGCACGTGATTTCTTAACCAAAGAATGTCCTAAGGCCAAAGTACGGGAACTTGAGAAAGACCCGAAGGGCTATGATCCCGATCTCTGGAAGAAAATGGCAGAGCTTGGATGGTTAGGTTTCAACATCCCCGAGGAGTATGAGGGGATGGGCTATTCCTTTGAGGACCTGACCGTTCATATCGAGGAAGTCGGCCGTAATATCCTTCCCGGCCCTTACCTCAGCACGGTAGTAAGCACCTACGCTATCGTAGAAGCTGCCACTGACGAAGTGAAGAAAGACCTTTTGCCCAAGATATCCTACGGAAACGCTATTCTTACACTGGCATGGTTTGAAGAGAATGGTCTATTCGATGCGTCAGGCATCATACTGAAAGCCACCAAAAAGGGGAACGACTATGTACTTAACGGCACCAAGATGTTCGTTGACGGCGGCCAGATCGCCAATTACTATATCGTGGTTGCCAGGACCAAGGACGGGACTGCCGAGGATGGCGTGACCCTGTTCTTAGTTGATGCCAAGGCATCCGGCGTCAAAGCTGAAGTCATCCCGACCATCGCCATGGACCACCTCTGTGAAGTCAGCTTTAAAGACGTGGCGGTCCCGGCCAAGAACATTCTGGGCAAAGTTGATCATGGCTGGGCCATCCTTCAGATGCTTATCAGGAAAGGTTCCATCCTGAAATCAGCCGAGTCCCTCGGCGGGTTGCAGTCAGTGGTCGAAATGACCGTAGCCTACGCAAAAGAGCGCGTGCAGTATGACAGGCCAATCGGTGCGTTCCAGGCACTTCAGCACAAAATGTCGGATATGTGGATTGCTATGGGCACCAGTAAATATTTACTGTATGAGGCAGCCTGGCTGGAATCCAACGCGATGCCCAGCGCTAAGGAAGCGTCTATGACTAAGGCGTATATTAATGAAAGCTACAAGCTCGTTAGCGCCCTAGGTGTAAAGCTCCACGGCGGTATCGGCACCAGCTACGATCACGACGTACCGTTGTACTTCCGCAGGGCCAAGGCCGCTGACACCGTTTACGGTAGCACCGACTTCCATAGAGAACTGGTAGCGCAGGCTATCGGCCTCAAATAGACAGTACTTGAATATAAAAGACCCCCGGTTTGGCAACGGGGGTCTTTTTATTGACTCAATTGCTCGAATACTCATAATTATGTTATACTTCCCTCCGGTTTTAAACAGGAGGTTTATTAGTTTTGTCAGATACAATAACAGTAAAACAGCTATTAGAAGCTGGTGCTCATTTCGGCCACCAAACAGGGCACTGGCATCCAAAAATGAAGAACTATATCTTCACCCAGAGGAATGGGATTCATATTATTGATCTTGAACAGACGGTAACCCTATTGGGTAAAGCTTCGGCATTTGTCAGGGACCTGGCTAGCAATGGTCAGACCATGTTGTTCGTGGGAACAAAAAAACAAGCTCAGGAAATTATCGGAGAGGAAGCCAAACGCTGCGGGATGTTCTTTGTTAACCAGCGCTGGCTGGGCGGTATGTTAACCAATTTCAATACCATTCAAGCCAGGATCGACTACCTTGTGCGGTTGGAAGATAAAAAATCCAGGGGTGAACTTGATTATCTATCTAAGAAGGATAAATTAAAGATCGATAAGGAGCTGGCCAAGCTTAACAAGCTGATGGGCGGTTTCAAAGAGATGACATCCCTGCCCGGCGCCTTGTTTATTATAGATCCGACCAAGGAGAAGATTGCTCTCATGGAAGCCCAGAAGGTCGGCGTAAAGATAGTTGCTACTGTTGATACTAACTGCAACCCCGAAGGCATTGATTATATAATTCCTTCCAACGATGACGCGATAAAGGCCATAAAAGTCATCTGTTCGCAAATGGCGGACGCTGTACTGCAAGGGAAGGCTTTGGCCGAGTCGTTGGAAAACAGGGCTGCTGAATTGGACGAGTCCGGAACATCTGAGACAATTGCGGCTTAACTTATTCCCCGGTCATACCTGTTTGCACCAGTTTCAGGAGGATTAAATTGGAAATCTCTACTAACATCATTAAGGAACTTCGCCAGAAGACCGGCGCGGGCGTTATGGATTGTAAAAAAGCTCTTACCGAAGCCGGCGGCGATGTCAATAAGGCTTGCGATATAATTACGCAACGCGGGCTGGCAATAGCCAAGAAGAAATCTGACCGCATAGCTGAACAGGGAGCTATCAAGTGTTACATTCATACGGGAAATCACCTTGGAGTAATGGTGGAAGTGAACTGCGAAACGGATTTTGTAGCACGTACGGAGGAATTTAAAGCTCTTGCACATAATATAGCATTACAGATATCTGCTATGGCTCCGCAATATATTTCCGCCGATGAAATACCGGCGGGTACCGAAGCCGATCCTCAGGTAGCTTGCTTGCTTTCCCAGCCATTTATTAAGGATCCGGGCAAAACCATACAGGACATCATTACGGAGACAATAGCTAAAACCGGTGAGAATATTAAAGTACGCAGGTTCGTACGTTTCGAACTGGGTTATTAGAATTGCCCGAGCACAAAATCAGTCTTAAACGAGTACTGCTTAAACTCAGCGGCGAAGCGCTAATGGGTAATAAGAGTTTTGGCATTGATACCCAGATACTTGATACCATTGCCCGCCAGATAAAAAAGGTCAACAAAAAAGGTGTTGAGGTTGCCATTGTCGTGGGTGGAGGGAACTTCTGGAGAGGAGCCGCAGCCGAAGCTGCAGGTATGGACAGGGCCACAGCTGACTATGCGGGTATGCTCGCTACCATCATAAATGCCCTCGCACTTCAAGATGCTCTGGAAAACCATAAGATTGTCACCAGGACCCAATCTGCCATAACCATCCAGGCTATAGCAGAGCCCCATATAAGAAGGCGTGCTATCAGGCATCTTGAGAAAAAAAGAGTGGTAATTTTTGCAGGCGGCACGGGCAATCCATACATGACTACCGACACGGCCGCGGCGCTACGTGCAATTGAAGTCAATGCAAATGTACTACTGGTAGCCAAGAATAAAGTGGACGGTATCTATGATTCAGACCCGCGCAAGAACCCGGGTGCCAAGAAGTATCGACACCTTTCCCACAGGCAAGCATTGACACTTCAACTTGAAGTAATGGATATTACAGCTTTCTCCTTGTGCCAGCAGAATAAGCTACCTATAATTGTATTTGATCTCCAGGATAAGGACAGCATCGTTAGAGTCATTGAGGGTGAAGACATAGGTACTACTGTTACCAGTGAGGAGAAGGAATGACAGATAATATTTTAAAGAATGCTGACTCCAAAATGAAAAAATCTATCGAAGCCCTGACCAAGGAACTGGCGAGCATCCGCACCGGAAGGGCCTCCCCGGCACTTGTTGAGCATATCAAGGTCGATTACCAGGGGACATTGACTCCCATCATTCAACTTGCCTCTATCTCCGTGCCCGAACCGAAAATGATCGTTATCAAACCATGGGACCGTATGGTCATCAACAATATTGATAAAGCTATACTTAAATCTGATCTGGGCCTTAACCCGGTTAACGATGGAAACGTAGTGCGCATTTCTATACCAATGCTAACCGAAGAACGCCGTAAGGACCTGATTAAAATAATTCACAAGCGCCTGGAAGAGTCCCGCATACAGATACGTAACATCCGCAGGGAAGCTGTTGATGGATTGAAACAGTCGGAAAAGAATAAGGAAATCTCACAGGATCAAAACACACGAGCTTCCGAACAGCTTCAGAAACTTACCGATATCGCCATTGAAAATGTAAATAAAATCGGCAAGGATAAAGAAGCGGAAATCATGGAAGTTTAAAGTTTTTAAATGGGTTGGCGGAATGGTGTAATTTATACTATTGCCGATTGATCTCGCAGCATAGCAAACACTCTTCGCAAAGCTAACGTTTTTTAAATCCGGATAATAATGGTTATAAGAAGAATAGTCACAGGTGTTCTGCTTGCCGTTTTTGTCGGCGTAGTAATCTGGTTTGGCGAGCCGTGGTTCACCATTGTTGCTTGCCTTATCTCAGCACTGGCCACTTTCGAATTCTACCGAATTGCGAGAAACGATCACGTTCAACCATTAACCTATCTGGGGATTGCCTTTTCCATCCTGTTTATTATCAACGCACATAGCCAATCATATTTAACATTGCCCATTCTCCTTGCTGCTATCACCGTAATCCCATTAACCTGGGTTATATTTAGAAAGAAGAAGGACAATTCCTTCATCAGTTGGTCCTGGACAGTGGCCGGAATCCTTTATATTGGGCTAATGCTCTCCTATTATGTTAGTATCAGGTCGCTCAACGATGGCAGGTGGTGGGCTTACCTTATACTGGCCTGTACCGCGTTATGCGACGCATCTGCTTATGCTGTCGGCAGCACCCTGGGCAAACACGCGCTTGCTTCCTCAGTCAGTCCCGGCAAAACCTGGGAAGGAGCCTTTGGCGGCATGGCAGCTTCCATACTATTTGCAGTTATACTGGGTATCTGCTTTCAGCTTCCAGTGCACTGGTGGCAACTGATGGTCTTCGGCATAATAATTGGTTTCTTTTCTCAGATAGGCGACCTGGTTGAATCGCTACTAAAACGCAACCTGGGAACTAAGGATTCAGGTCGTTTACTTCCAGGACATGGCGGAATCCTCGACCGGATCGACAGCCATCTGATTGTCGCCCCTATCACCTATTACCTGATTATCCTGGCTAATAATCAAGGCTGGTTCCTGAGATAAACCCCCTGACAGATTTATTCAGCGGGCTTAATTCTCATAGAACCAGCCTTCTATTGTTTGCCTCTTAACTTTCAGACCGTGAACTAGAGGGTAATGTTCCCCTTTTTAAGAGTCTCGGTGGGCATAAACCATTTGATGCCAAGTTCCTTGGAAATCTTTTCACATCTCTCGGCAACTTTATCCCAACCCATACCTTTGGCCAGTGCAAAGGGGCCAAAGACACCACCACCACCATTCACCACGGCTTTGTCGATTTCAGCGGCACTCTTTGCAACGCCCTGTTCAAGCAGCTTGGTACCTTCATTCACCTGGAGGCAGATAATATCCATGGGATCAAAACTGGGGTCCGCCTTAGACGGGTCGATGGTCGGGCGACCGCCACCCGGCCATACATACAGGCCTTTCCCTGTCTTCTTACCAAGAGTGCCCGCCTTGACCATGTCCTCCAACCATTTACGCGGCTTGTAATCAGGTGACATTACCTCCGCAAAATACAGCATGCCGTGATAGTTGATATCCAGCCCGGTGTAGTCCATTGTTTCGTAGGGACCCATCGGTGCACCTATTGACTTTACCTTGGCATCAACTCCCTCAGGGGTAACGAGTTTGCGTTGCAGTACCTCCATCAGATAAATACCCGCCGGGGATCCGATCCTGTTGTAGATGAATCCGGCGGTATCTTTCTCCACCCTTACCGGCACCATGTCGCCCCTGAAGTTCTTCCACTTTGACATCAGGTCATAAGTTACATTCATTGTCTCATCAGAGGTCTTCTCACCGCGTATTACCTCAACCAGGAGCATCATAACGACAGGGTTAAAGTAGTGAAGACCTACGACCTTGTCCGGCCTCTTGGTTACCCCGCCTATTTTCGTAATACTCATATTAGAAGTATTCGAAGCCAGGATAGCGTGCTTCGGTGCGTACTCATCGATTTCCTTAAATATCTTTTGCTTGAGGTTCAATATTTCAGGAGCAGCTTCGATCATGAAGTCTATATCTTTAACGGCGTCCTTTAGTTCTGTGAATTTAGTGATATTGCCCATCACCTGGTTCATAGCATCAGCAGTTATTTTCTGCTTGGAAACCTGTTTTTCGAGGCTTTCCTTAATCTTGGTATACCCTTTATCAACGAACTCCTGTTTAACATCGTACAGGTTCACTTTGTAGCCTGCCATGGCAGCTACCTCTGCAATGCCGTGGCCCATATCACCTGCGCCAACGATTGCTATCTTTTTAATGTCCTCTACTTTCATTGACCCTATTCCTCCTATTATTTAATTGATATCAACACTCAGTACCCTCAGTATATGAAAGGGCAGCTATCGGGAATCCAGCGCATTTATATGTGTCGGCGACTACGTCATATATTTCCCGACAGCTAACCTTGATGAGTGATATTCCTGCTATATGGTGATATTACCTTTTTTCAGTGTTTCGGTAGGCATGAACTGCTTGATGCCTGTTTTCTTGGAAATTGCCTCACATCTTTCGGCGACTTTAGCCCAACCCATACCCTTGGCCAGGGCAAACGGTCCAAATATACCACCACCCCCATTCACCATAGCGAGGTCTATCTCGGCCGGGGTCTTAATGACACCAGCTTCAAGCAGCTTGGTACCTTCATTCACCTGGAGGCAGATAATATCCATGGGATCAAAACTGGGATCGGCCTTGGCAAGGTCGATAGTCGGGCGTGCACCACCCGGCCATTCAAAAATACCCTTCCCTGACTTCTTACCAAGCTCACCGGATTTCATTTTTTTCTCAAGCCAGCTGCGTGGCTTGTATTCCGGTGACAATACCTCAGCCAGATACTCCTGGCTGTGATACATTACATCAAGCCCGACATAGTCAAAAGTCTCAAACGGTCCCATGGGTACGCCTATGGACCTGACTTTCGCATCGGCAGCCTCTGCGGCGACCGCACCCTTTTCCAGTAATTCGGACATATATAATCCGGCTGGCGCTCCAAGCCTGTTATAGACAAAGCTCGGGGTATCTTTCTGCACCCTGATAGCCACCATGGGTCCCCTGAAATTATTCCAGGTCTTCATCAGTTCATAGCTTACATCCCTGGTTTCATCTGAGGTTTTGTCGCCGCGGATTACCTCTACCAGCGTCATCATAGCTACCGGATTGAAGAAATGCAGGCCGACAACTTTATCCGGTCTCTTGGTAGCAGAAGCTATCTTTGTAATGCTCATGTTTGAGGTATTCGAGGCCAAAATGGCATGCCTGGGAGCAAACTCGTCGCATTCCTTGAATATTTTTTGCTTGAGGTCCATGATTTCCGGTGCGGCTTCAACCATGTAATCAATGTCTTTGACGGCATCTTTCAGGACAATAAATCCTGAAATACTGCCCATTGTTTTATCCATTGCTTCCTGGGTCATCTTCTGCTTGGAAACTCGCTTGGCCAGGCTGTCTTTGATCTTTCCAATTCCCTTGTCGATGAATTCCTGCTTGATGTCGTACATATTAACCTTGTAGCCTGCCATAGCTGCGACTTCGGCAATACCATGGCCCATGTCACCAGAGCCAACGATCGCGATTTTTTTTACATCTTGTGCCTTCATTGACTAATCTCCTCGTTAATTGCTATTTATTCGCCAGTGAATTTCGCTTCGCGTTTTTCCATGAAAGCCGTCATGCCTTCCATGGCATCCTTGGAAGTGCCCGCAAGCTTAGAGCCGGCCAACTCGATCTCAATACCTTCGGCCATGTTAGTATCCGGACCCATAACAATGGCAGTCAGGATGGCCTTCAATGCTAATGGAGCACGTTTGCTTAAGGCAACCGCATATTCTTTGGCATCTTTGAGGACCTCACCAGGCTTGGAAACCTTGTTGATCAGTCCCCAGTCAAACGCCTCCTTGGCGTTAATCCTGCGCCCCATCAGAGCAATCTCCAGAGCCCTGGTTCGGCCAATGAGCCGTGGCAGCCTCTGAGTACCGCCCCAGCCCGGAATGATACCAAGGTTAATCTCCGGTAGTCCCAGCACAGCCTTCTCGGCATCCACCATTACACGAAAATGGCAGGCCAGCGCTAACTCAAGCCCTCCGCCAAGTGCAAAACCG
>CAZABI010000006.1:0-14805 GCA_964483235.1 uncultured Dehalococcoidales bacterium
CCTTACACGGACGTGGATGGAGCCACTATAGCTACGGAAAGGTTGCGTCAGGCTGTGGAGCGGGTATTTGCGCTGCAGGGCCTTTCCAGGAACGTACAAATTTCAGCCAGCATAGGAATTGCGGGTTACCCTGTGCATGCGGTTACTACAGATCAGCTTTTTAGGAACGTCGTAGCTGCGCTGGAGGCCGCTAAATCCAGTGGAGGCAACCAGGTGTGTAATGTTTCCTGTATTGCTGAGACGGAACAGGACCGGAAAGGTGAGGTGCCGCCCATGCGGAACCGGGAGTTCCTGCAGTACCTGGATGACGAGATGGCAAAATGCTCGCGCTATGGACGTGAATTTTCATTTATTTTATTAAGAGTGCGGGGACAGGATAAGGCTGCGGACGCCTCAGCACGCGGCATAGATCTCAAGCTGGTTGCCCAGGCACTGAAGAACGGTGTCAGGAATGTGGACAAATGTTTTTGGTTCTCAGCGGACAAGTTCGCCATACTTTTACCTAACACGGGGATCGCCGGTGCAGTCACCGTTGGCGATAAACTGTTTCAATCTATCACGAGTACGTTTGGAAAAGTACAGGGCACGGCCCCTGAAAAAATCGTAGTTAAGGCCGGTGTAGTCTCCTTCCCTGACGATGAGACATCCCGGGAGGGTCTGATTAGTAAGGTCGAAGAGGCTTTGAAGAAAGCGGAGAAATCAGGTGGCAACCAGATTATTGCAGCATCTGATATTCCTAACAACGTAATATCAGGTAAGGACGATGTTAACCGGTTGATAAAAAATCTCAAGAACAGTGGCAGGTATGCAGTATTCAATCTGCTGGCAGTTGTCGATGCCCGCGAGCACTATATCCAACCACACTCTCAGAATGTCGCGAGGTATGCCATGATGATAGGGCATGAGCTCAAATTGGGGTCACGCCAGATGCGCGGCCTGCGCTTCGCATCTTTGTTTCACGATATAGGTAAAATTACTGTCGACGTCTCCATACTAACTAAATCCCTACCCCTCAGCGAAGCGGAACGTCAGATTATCAATAAACATCCGGAAAAAGGGGCCATGATTCTCGAACAATTCCCGGGTTTTTCAGACCTTGCCCCATTGGTTCACAGTCACCACGAGAGGGTCGATGGTACTGGATATCCCCGCGGATTAAAAGGATCGTCGATTCCATTGGAATCACGTATTATTGCCGTTGCTGAGGCTTATGACGATATGACGGCACCACGGCCATACCGGCGACAGAAGTCGCCGTCCGAAGCCATGCTTGAACTGAAAGTTAACGCAGAAACTCAGTTCGACCGGGAAGTGGTAGCTGCCTTCACCCGGGCTATAACTGGAAAAACCAGACAGCGCGGTTAAAACCCTGTTACCTGTAGGTTTAGCCCATTACTTTTGAATCGGTTATTTTCTTTATCTCAGCTTCATTTTTTTGCAGCAGTTCGGTTAACAGCCACATATTATCCTCGCCGGTACCATGAGTGTGGCCAAGCTTACCGACCTGGTAATTAGACGCCTTGACCGGTGGGCCCATCAGGACCAGTGTGCCTGCTCCCGGTTGCTCGACTTCATTAAGCATACCACGTGCCTTGGTATGAGGGTGGTCTATAGCCTGCTTTATATCATGGACTGCCGCTGCCGGCGCACCAGCCGCAACTAATTTCTCCACTACCTCCCCGGTGGTGTACTGGGTAGTCCAGCCCTCAATGATCTTGGTCAGTTCGGGTTCATGTGCATTCCGTGTGAAAATGTCCTTGAATCGTTCGTCTTGGGGAAGGTCCGGCATACCCATGCCGTTGCAGAGGTCGCGGAAGGGTCCGTCACCGGCGCAGATAATCATTACGTATGAGTCTTTAGTCTTATATGTATCGAATGGCGCTATGAAGGGGAAGCGGTTGCCTGTACGGGTGGGGATATTACCGGTATTGGCATAGTCAATGAATTTTGATTCGAGCAGATTTATACCGACATCGTACATTGCTACATCAAGATGTGTGCCAATACCGGATATCTGACGGGCGTACAGTGCTGCGCAGATGGACAGGGCTGCACATATTGCCGTGCTGACATCCACGACAAGTGTCCCTGACCTTAACGGCGGGCGGTCCGGATAGCCGGTAACACTCATCAGACCGGTCATAGCCTGGATAGTGGCGTCGTAACCGGGGAGGCTGGATAGCGGCCCGGTCTGCCCGTAGGCAGATATGGAGCACATTATGAGCTTGGGATTAACATCCTTGAGTACTTCGTAATCGATGCCCAGCCGCTTGACCGTGCCAGGCGTAAAGCTCTCCAGAAAAACATCGCAGGTCTTGGCCATGTCCTTGAACAGTGCTATACCCTCTGGCTTTTTCAGGTCGATTGTCACACATCTTTTACCGAGATTGGCGGCAGCGAAGGAAATGGAGAATGACCCTTTGTATGGTGGATAGTACCGCGCGTCGTCCACCTTAACCGGCGACTCAATTTTAATAACCTCGGCACCTAACTGTGATAGGAACTGCGCACACGCGGGCCCCGCGACAGTAGTAGTGAAATCGATGATCTTGACACCCTCTAACATCATACCGGACATAACCAACCTCCCTCAGTTCTATTATGGCAGCTACATTGACCATATAATAACACAGTCCAGCCAAGAACCCATATGTTATCATCACCAACGGTAATATATTTAAGGAGTGTAGGGTCGAATTAACAACTGGCCTGGCCCAACAAGGTCGTTATATATTAGGTCTCATGATCTTATTCGCCCAGGCGCATCACGTTGTTGGCCTGTATGTGCGTGGTGCAGCCGCGGGTATCGAACACAAGCTTGGAGCTATCGATAATGAATTGCAGGTCATACAGTGAATGGTCGGTAGTGATGACCACGCAGTCATAAGTTGCCAGCGATTTTTTATCGATCTTGACCGACTTCATACCCTTGCCATTAATCCTGAGTTGGGGTATATAGGGATCGTTATAATCTACATCGGCTTTCTTCTCCAGCAGCAACTGGATAACGTGTTCAGAGGGTGATTCCCTGAGGTCCTCGATATCCTTCTTATAAGTCACGCCGAGCACCAGAACTTTTGAACCTTTCAAGCTTTTACTATGGGTATTGAGCGCCTCTGAAATGCGCGTGACGACGTACTCAGGCATATTCTCGTTTATCTCCGCTGCCAGCTCGATAAAGCGGGTATGGAAGTTGTATTCCTTGGCCTTGCTGGACAGGTAATAAGGGTCAAGCGGTATGCAGTGCCCGCCGACACCCGGACCGGGGTAGAATGCCATAAAACCGAAGGGCTTGGAGGAAGCTGCCTTGATAACCTCCCAGACGCTGATATTCATTTTTTCGCAAAGCTGCGCCAGTTCATTGGTCAGGGCGATGTTGACACTGCGAAAGACATTCTCGAAGACTTTATCCATTTCGGCTGCCTCGGGGGATGAAACCTCAATGACCTTATCCGAAACATGGGCGTAGAGCAGGGCAGACAGCCTGGTCGAATTTGGTTCCATGCCGCCGACCACTTTAGGTGTATTCCTTACACTAAATTTCCGGTTGCCGGGATCGACACGCTCTGGTGAGAAAGTCAGGAAATAATCATCTCCGCATTTTAACCCGGTGTTCTCCAATATGGGTAGTACGACTTCCCTCGTAGTGCCCGGATAAGTGGTGCTTTCCAGTATCACCAGGTGACCGCGGCGCAGGAACCTGAAGATGTCCCGCGTGGCATCGATGATGTAAGTCAGGTCGGGCTCCTTGGTCCTGGTCAGTGGGGTAGGCACACAGATGATAATCACGTCTACTCTGCCGAGATCAGATTTGCTGGTTGTAGCTTTAAAAAGGCCGCTGGCGACAATCTTCTTAAGCCTTTTCTCATCAACATCGAGCAGGTAAGAAATGCCTCTGTTGATCTTGTTCACACGCTCCTGCTCCGAATCAAATCCCGTTACTGAGAAGCCGGCCTCCGCAAATGCCAGGGCAAGGGGAAATCCTACATATCCCAGCCCAACCGCGCCGATCTCAGCAGTTTTATTCTTAATCTTGTTTTCCAGTATTTTGACGTCATCAACCTCTAATGATCTCTTTTTCATAAATACCCCCTGCCTGAATAATCAGCAAAATTCCAGATAAATATATAAAACAGTTTAGCTGCGGTAACTGAACGTGTCAATACGTCCATTAACTGATGTCCATTGGCTAATCAGGATTGGTAATGGAATATATAAATAAATAGACAAGTAGCTCATTTTCTTGCGAGTACCACTGAACGTATTGACATATTTATATCATTCAATATAATGTGAGTGATAATGAGTATGCAGTCAGCTGGGCAGAAAGACAAGTACCTGTACCTGTTATCGGAGATCTCCGATATAGTATCAAGTTCTCTGGGTGACCGGGATATCTTGGAAGGCGTACTGTGGGAACTGGGTGTCGCGTTGGAGGTGGAGGTGTGCTGGGTACAGAATTATAACCCGACAACCAAATGCCTGCTGCTGATAGCTCAGAGGGGCTTGCCTGAAAGCCTGTTTGCGGAGTTAAGTTCAGTGCAGCTGGGACAGGATGTTATCGGGAGGATCGCGCTGGAACGTAAATCGGTTTTCTCTAACGATATGACCAGGGACACTAACTATCACTGGGATTCCGCTATGAAAGCAGGTTTCCATTCGTTGCTCGTTGCGCCGGTGATTTCCGGTGGTAAAATGCTTGGTTTGATAGGGGCGTTGTCGGCCAAGTTCGGAATATTTACTATGAACGAACTCAAGCTGATGTCAGCCGTCAGCGCCTGTATCTCTGACGTATGCGATAGAACAAATCCCGAGCGACATGCGCTGGAAATAAAGAAGCAGCAGGATGAGATTATCCATACACAGCTTTTCCTCAGTGCACTGAGCCATGAATTGAAAACGCCTCTCACCGCCATTATTGCTTCCACCGGACTGCTGCTTGAAGAACTGACGGACAAACAGGAACCTGTTTTAATAAAGATCGCACAAAACATCTCCAAGAGTGCAGCCAGCCTGCAGAACCGCCTGGTTGAATTATTGAATTTATCCCGTAACAAAGATGAGGCCTTTGGCATAAATAAAAAAGAAATAGATTTCTCCAGCCTGGCAGCCGGAGCTGCCGACCAGGTATCCTCACTCACCAAACAGAAGAAACAGACATTGACTATAGAAGTACCTGATGGACTTAAGCTAGTTGCAGACGGTCAGAGGGTTGAGCAGATATTATTGAACCTGCTTTCGAATGCTATCAAAGTTACACCCGAGGACGGATGGATAATCTTGAAGGCCGGTTGTGAAAGTAATAGACTGGTGGTCAAGATACAGGATACCGGCCCGGGGATTCCTCCGGAAGAGAAACAGAAGCTCTTCCGGCCTTATTATCATCTTTCGACCGACAGGGCCAGCGTACCTGGCATGGGCCTTGGGCTGGCCATAACCAAGCAACTGGTTGAGTTACACGGAGGTACAATCTGGGTGCAGAGCGAAGTGGGAAAAGGCAGCACCTTCTCCTTCTCTCTGCCACTGAATTAGAAGTACAATTAACATATGCAGAATATCACAATACTTTTCGTGGAGGACAACCCTGAGATACAGGAATCGGTCAGCCTGATATTCGAAATACATTGGCCGCAGGCCAGGTTGATACAGGCGTACCGCGGCAGGGAAGGCGTTGATTTAGCGAAATCGGAGAAGCCGGATATCGTGATACTTGACCTGGGTCTTCCCGATCTCGATGGTTTAAAGGTATTGAAAGAGATTCGCAGCTATAGCAATGTGCCTGTTATAATATTAACGGTACGTGGTGAGGAACTGGATAAAATCCGGGGATTGGAATTGGGTGCAGATGACTATATTGTTAAACCATTTGGGCATAAGGAACTACTTGCACGTATCAACGCCGTGCTGGGAAGGGATGTTGCTGTGGCTGAGCCACAATCTGCAACTGCTCCCGTCTCACCGCGTACGACAATTGACTTCGAATCAGGTATAGTGAGCAGACCCGACAAACAGGTCAGGCTATCGCCGACTGAATTGAGCTTATTGAAATACCTTTCTTCACAGGACGGGCGGTCAGTCAGCGACACGGAGATTCTAACGAAGATCTGGGGTGAGGAATATGCGGATGGGAGTGAATTCCTGAACGCGTATATCCTTCGTTTGCGAGAAAAACTGGAAGATGACCCTGCACATCCAACCATAATCTTGCAGGAGAACAATAGTTATAAGTTAGTGAGGCAGGTGACATAAAATTGCGACCCGGAAAAATATTAAAGCACCTGGTAATGGAAACTGCCAGGAGGGGTAAAAGATGAGTCATATTCTTTTTCTCTCGAGCGATCCTGTTTTAAGTCAGAAAAACCTGGAGGTCCTGCAGCAGAACGGTATAGATGCCAGCGGGGTAGCAGAAAGCCTCGAAGCCATGCTCATGCTGGATAAACATGATTATGACGTGGTGGTTATAGACGATGAACTGGTAGATTGCAGCGGGTATGAAGCCTGCCTGAAAATCAGGCAGCATTCGGACATACCCATCGTGTTACTGGGCTCAATTTCGGAAACGGAAGTCTGGTCCAAGGTGGAGGAACTTGGTTTTGATCTTTACCTGCGTAAGCCGGTCAGCCCGCGTGAGTTGTTGGCGCGTATTAAAGCACTCCTGCGGCGGCCGGTGGCCGAGAAGAAAGCACAGCAAGCTGTTCCTGAAAACCCTGTTTCTGTTCAGGAGCGGACTTCCATGTCTCAAAACCAGCCACCGGTACAAGCCCCTGAGCCCGTTATACCGCCCGCGCCACAGCCGCAGGTACCCCCACCGCCGCAACCGGCATTCCAGCCAACCCCCGTTCAGCCACCTCCGGCTTCACCACAGGTTACTGTACCGCCGCAACCTCAGGTAACGATTCCGCCCCAGCCGGTATATCAACAGGTGACACAACATCCTCCGCAGATAACCGTGCCTCCTCAACCGCAGGTAGTAGTTCCACCACCCGTCCAGGCGCCAGTACAGCCGCAGGTAACTGCTCCACCGCCCGTTCAAGTTCAGCCGCAACCTGTTTCCCAGCCACAGGTCGTGATACAACAGTCGCAGACTCCACCTGCATCTCAACAACCATCATATGCGCCGGTACAGGAAATTATGTCTGGCGTCGATGCGGGAGTGCTGGAGGATGCACGGACAGTCAAGCTGGTGGATGCGCTGGTAAGTGGGAAAATATCCGATATCACTCCCGTGATAGATATGTCACTAAAATACGGTTATGACTATCCAATGGTAGAAAGCCTGCTTGATACTACAGAAACGGATACATTCAACATCCTGGAGGGCCTGGCCAGGAATGATATATTAATAAAACAGCCATATGAGAGATTGTATGTTGACCCGGATAATTCTCTGCAACTTGTGCCGATTGAGAAATGCCCCCGTTGTGATTCCAGTAACCTGGTGAAGGGCCAGCTGGTCGAGCATTTCTCCTGCGGATACGTTGGCCTGGACAGGGATTTTAAGAAAGAAGCCAAATACATCTGTCCCAAGTGCAATAAGGATTTAAGGTTGATCGGCACCGATTACCGCAATATTGGTATTCACTATCGCTGTCTTGACTGTAATGAGATTTTCACTAAGCCGGTGATGAAATGGCGCAATTTGAAAACGCGCAAGATCTGGGCGCCCGAGGAACTCAGGGATATTGTGGTGAACTCATATACTTTTAGCAAAGACAAAAAGGGCTGGCTGGAGTTTCAGCTAAAGCCGAAAACGCAACTAATCGATTTCCTGCGGTTGCAGGGATACCAGGTGCAGGAACTTGTACAGATGGCTGGCAGTTCGGGTGCACTGCATACTTTAGACATAATGGCCATCCGGGATGATGTCATTACTCGAATAAACCTGGGGATTGGCATACTTGTTGCCCCGGGAGGAGAGTCCGAAGTAGGCCTGGAAGCGCTCTTTAAATTTGATACCAGGGCCTATGACATCGGCATCAACTATAAAGTAATAATCGCCATTCCCAAGCTCGGTTATGAGGCTACCAACTTCGCCAACCGGCAGGCTATCCGGGCGTTTGAAGCAAAGACACTGGCGGCAGTGGTATCCGATATCACCAGCCTTGCGAGGTCAAAAATTATACTGCAGAGCGCCATCGAAACGGGTGATGAGAGCCAATATGGTTCCTCGGCATCCGCCAACGCCCGGGCCATAGTCGTTAGGTTCCTGCGCAACAGGAGTTACGAGGTGTATGAGAACGCCAAGATCGTTGGGAAGTCCGGAATCGACCATATCTTCGATGTTTATGCCAGGCGTGATGACAAGATCATAATGCCCACCATCGCCATCGCTATCAGTAGCAGTTCCACCGGCCAACCTATCGAGCTGGATGAAGTGTCCAAGTTCGATGCGGCAGCCTTTGATTGCGGAATACGTAACAAGGTATTGATGGCATTGCCCATGATAAGCTCACAGGCCAGGCAATATGCCAAGAAACAGAAGATCGATATTATTGAATCCCAGGACCTGGGCAAGCTGGTGTAAATTGCAGTATATTCACCGTATGAATAAACGTATCCGGTTGCCGGCTATATGAGAATCTTCTGGATGGTACTGGTCGCAGTCCTGCTTCTGGGGCTGCTGTCGGGTGTTTTCTATTTCATGCCGATGGAAGCCGTGCTGATTGCAATGGTTTTTATAGTCGGCATCGTCCTTTATTATTTCATTCTACGTATTGTAAAGGGCCAGGAAGTCAGGGAAAAGAGACCAAGCAGATGGCAGAACTTCAGCTCGCTGATAGTTATTTTCCTGGCCATCTTCATCTTATTCGGCGTATTCCTGCGTGAAGTAGTCACCTCGGTCTTAATACAGATTCTACTCGTTTCTCTCGTGTTTACCATGATGATCAATTTCCTGGTGGTTCCTTTGGCCGTTTTGCATAAAATCAAGGAGATCAAAGCTGAAAAACGCACGAGCAACTATCTGCCCCGTATGAGCATAATAGTGCCCGCTTTTAACGAAGCCAAGATAGTGGCAAGGACCATTGAAACGCTGCTGGAAGCAGAGTATCCCAGTAAAGAAATAATCATCGTGGATGATGGTTCCAGTGATAACACTTACGAGGTTGCCTCAATGTATGCCAACCGTGGGGTTAAGGTAGTTAGACGCCCTAACGGGGGTAAATTCGCAGCGCTAAATACAGGTATTGCGGTGGCCAACGGGGAGATTATAGTAACTATTGATGCCGACAGCATGATAGCCCGGGCAGCCCTGCACGAGATAGTTAAAGGATTCGAAGATCCACAGGTTAGCGGTGTGGCAGGAAATCTGAAGGTTTATAATCCCCATAATTTAATCACCAGGCTGCAAGCGCTGGAATATATGGTACAGATACAGGTAGTGCGGCGTGCGTTTGAAAATTTTGGAGCGCTGACTGTGGCATCGGGTGCCTTTAGTGCCTTCCGGCGCTCGGCTTTACTGGAAGGAGGTAATTACGATCCTGATTATTTGCTGGAAGATTTTGACATCACCATAAAACTATTAAAATCACACAGGATACTGCACGGTAGTAATGAAGCTATATGCTATACTGAGGCTCCAGAAACATTGCGCGACGTATACAAACAACGTCTTAGCTGGTTCCGCGGTGATTTTCAGAACTTCTGGAAACACCGTGATATGTTCGTCAATCCCCGTTTCGGGATAATGCACAAGCTTACCTTTCCCTACATGCTGATCTCGATGACCATGGTGCCGGTTGCCAGTATTATCGTGATTATAACTTCAATTATTATGCTGCTGTACGGTGAATGGATGACGTTGTTGATGGCATTCGTCCTGTTCACAACCCTGCAGGTGTTACTCTCGATACTGGCTATTCTTATTGCCGAGGATGACCTCAAGCTGGCAATTTACTCGCCGCTGTTTATTTTCGGTTACAAACAATTCCTGGATTTCATCATGCTTAAGGCGCTTATAGACATAATCTTAAGCGGTGGTGTTTACCTGCGGAGGGAAAGGGTTGCCAGGGTGGGCGATACCGAGGAGCAAAAACGCCGCCTGGCCGCAGAAGTCAGCTATATGGAGCAAACTAAAAAGGAAACTACCGGTTCAGTAAAATCAAATTGATTATCCACGAAAAAAATAATTCTACCGCAATGACGAGGATATATTATGGAAAAAGTATTGAAATACTATGAAAAAAAACGGGTAGTGGTTACCGGGGGCGCCGGTTTCATTGGCTCCCACCTGGTGGAAAAATTGCTTGAACTTGGGGCCAGTGTTGTCGTAATCGACAATATGCTGTGCGGTAACAAGATCGCGCACCTGAAAGGAAAGCGAGACCTCACGATACACAAACTGGACGTCGTGGACTATGCTTCCATTGCACCGCTGTTTAAAAATGCGGATTTCGTGTTTCACCTGGCTGCCGTGGTCGGGGTAGAGGAGACCCAGATGGACCCGCTACACGTTCTCGATGTTGAAATAATCGGCACGGCCAATGTTATCAAGCTGGCCGCCTTGAACAAGGCGCAGAAATTCGTATTTGCCTCCTCGTCCGAAGTCTACGGAGACTCAAAGAAGCCGATGGTTGAGAAGGGACCCTTATCGCCCCGTTCAACATATGCCCTTACCAAGTTGGTTGGCGAGCACTACTGCCGTGCTTATTACCAGAAGTCCGGCCTGAAACACACAGTGCTCCGTTACTTTAACTGCTACGGGCCGGGACAGGATGAGCGATTTGTACTTTCCCGCTTTGTCGATAGGGCTAAGAGGGGACAATACCTGCCTGTCTATGGCGATGGCAACCAGACGCGCGATTTTACCTACGTAGAGGATGCTGTGCAAATGTCGTTGTTGGCGGCAGCCAGTCCGAAAGATGTCAATCAGGAATTTAATATCGGGACAAACAGGACGGTATCGATAAACATGCTGGCTGATATGGTTTTAAAAGCACTTAAAGTCACGGGTAAGGTCAAGATTAAGCATGTGGCGTATGATAAACTTCGTTCAAGGAAGATCGAGATATTCAACCGCCTCGCCAATATCGACAAGGCGGTTAGATTATTGGGCTATGAGCCGGCGACATCTCTGGAATCCGGTATCAAGAAATATATAAGCTGGTACGATAAGAATAAACGGTGACGAGGCTACTTTTTTCCTGCCTGGTGCCGGTACCAGGCTTCGAACGTAGTGATCGTCGCTATTTGTTTGCACCACTTGATTATCGGCTCAACTTTCTGTAATTTATCCCTATCCAGTTTTCCATCTTTGTCTATAAAACAATCCGGGTGAAGGCTTACCGCGGCTACGCCTACTGTATGTAATAGGCTGCATAGTGAGCTGCTAAAGTCATTATAGTAGACATCATCCCAAAACTGGTAGTATTTACAATAATCGGTAATATCCGTGGAACGGCTTATATCATATACGTCCGTCCACTGGCCCTCTATATTGGTCAACTCGCAACCCTCGGCTGTTTGATCAGGTCTTTGCGTTACATAGGGCGCTGTGCCTGTTTCTTCCACGTCCAGTCCCCAGCCACAGACATCCGAAGCGGTGGGTATCCTGTACAAGCCCTTGGGATTTCTAAGACCGTTAAATTCCACCGGTTCAATTGATGGATGTGGTTCATTAGAGATATGCGTTGCAAACACTTTAAATCCAGCATCCATAACTGCTTTGTAGCCATTCTCATCGTAGAAATCGGTTGGTACGGTAAAAGCAATGGGGTAGAATCCATAATATTTGGCATAAAGTGAGCGTGAATTGGATAGTCTTGTCCTGATATCTGCGTAAGCCTGCCCTGATTGCTTTGTATCAAGTTGGCAGTATGTCCAATCGTAGCCATGCATGCTTATGCCGGTTATACCTTTATCAGTATATTGTTTAGCCCAGGGAATCTGGTAGCCGGGACCTCCGCTCCCAAAAGCAACAATTCCAAGCTCCAACGGTACATCGTTCCTCTCAAACATCTTGACTATCTCAATATCTACATCCTCAAACCAGGCTGAGGAGACATCATCCAACCTGAAAATAATGGCGGGTCCGCCATTGTATGTTGGAATAATCCTGTTGGACGTAGACGGATTTTCTATCAACCAGGTGGAGGCATATCGATACCAGCTTTCAAAAGTAGTTAACTCTCCAAATTGTTGGCACGATTTTATCAGCCTGGTCAGTGCTGTCAGCCTGGCGGTATCGATTTTCCCGTCCTGATTTAAAAAATCGGATGGATGGATCTCTATTACAGCTGCGCCAATGTCCTGAATACTTTTTTCCACGGTATCAATAATCTTTTCATCCATCTTGGAGAAAGTAATAGCGCCTTTACGGGATGGGATGCTATAGAAACTGACATCTCCCACAATTGGGAATCTGCTTAATCCTTTAATATCTCTATTGTCTGACCAGTCAACCGGTTGCGCCAACGGGTTCAATTCAATATAGTAATGTGTTGCCACTATTGTGAAACCAGCAGCTTGTAGCAGGTTGTAATTTTCCTGGTTGTAATCGTCTGATGGCAGCAGGCAGGTGGATGGGTAATACCCGGTAGCCATCTTGATCAAATCCCGGGATTTCGTAAGTAATGCCATCATCTCCTTATAATCAGGGCTGTCCTTTGATACCCTGGGTGGCAGCCAGTTTAAAAAGCCACCATCAAGACTGATGTCTATCAATCCGGCATCCACATAATAAGTAAGGTAACTAATATCTTCAGTATGTTGGTCTTTTGCGATTGGTGTCACTGCTATGTCAACCAGGGCATTATTTTCAGCAAACACACGTAAAATCCGTTCAGCAGCTACCCTGGTATTAGCATCCTCGATTTGGTCTATGACGAATATAATAGGGCTACGGTCACCGGAGAATAATGGTGTGTCGAGTTTCCTTATATGCGGTCCCTGGCTAATAGATGAAGTTGAGGGTTCAGCAGTGGGTTGTGGTGGCATCAGGACACAGGTAAGTGAGCCCAAAAGAATAGGAAGCAGTAGCAAACCTATCACGTAACTGTATTTCATAGTTTACACTGGTAATATTAAAGCTTGATATCGATGCAGTCAATTGCGTGGACTTTCGTATATAGGTAATATTTGGTTATCATATTAATAGCTAACTTGGATATACAATGAAGAGACTTATTTTTTTGCTTCTAATTATTATAACTTCTATGCCTTTTCCCAGTTGCATGAATGGGCAGGAGAAAGTGTTTAGTATGAAAGGAGTTGGCATTGACCTTCCTCTGCAGGACTTTAAAGCTATTAAAGAGGCAGGCATAGATTTCATTTCCACAGAATGGGGAATGGAAGAAGGTGTAGAAAGAGCTCGAGAATTCCTTGATAAAGCCCAAGCCGCAGGATTGTATGTGGTTATGGACGGTGGTTTCAGTTATACAGCATGGGGTTTCAGCGATGATGATTGGGATAAATTGCCAAAGGGGAAAAGGCCGGTATGGCAGAAGAAAAAAGTTCAGGACTGGGTACGTGCATTAAAAGATCATCCTGCAATTATGGCCTGGGACATATGCAACGAATTCGGCGAAAACCTGCCGAATGGTGCAGGGATAAAAGGTTCAGATTGGCCTGCTGGCATGATCACGTTTGAGCAAATAAAACAGGCCAGGGCTGACGTGCTGGAAGCTGATCCTTCCCGGCCGATTCATATCAGGATGTATGGTTGGGATAGAGAAAACATGCCTGGACACATCAGGGCAGTTCTGGAAAACCATATTGCTGATATTATCTCTCTCAACCTGTATTCCAATTATATGGAGAAAGGTAAAGTTGAATGGCCGGACGTAATTGAAGATGCCGGATCATTCTATGTCAGTTCAATCAAACAGGCAGCGCCCGGGATTGTTGTTTGGATGTCGCTTGCGGCCTTTGAATATCCTAAGATATTTAAAAGGCCTACCACGGTGGGACTTGAACGTGATTTTGATTATGCCATAATAATAGAAGACCTGGACGGAATTTCCTATTATTGCTGGGGACCGGTGGAACAATGGGATCCGGAGGTTCAGTGGTATCTACCCAGAGATGGCGCTGATTTGTGGGATGTGATTAAGCATCAAATAATGGTTGCCCGGCAGCGTGAATAGGATAATTAAAGTACACCCATCAATGCCTTTGCGGCGCGTTCCAAATCGGGGTCCTCTGTTAGATCGATACAGGTTTGCACATCCTGTCTTGCTTTTTCGAGGTTACCCAGGTTCTTGTGTATAACGGCCCGCGTATAATATGCAGAAGCCATTTCTTTATCGAGCCTGATAGCTTCGTCGGCATCCTCCAGGGCACGCTTAAACATGCCTTTGCCGTTATAGGCCCAGGCCCGTCGGTCAAAAGCCTGCGTCAGTTTGGGGTTCAACTCGATCGCCCTATCACAGTCCCTGATCGCGTAATCGTATTGGTATAGGTCGTTGTAAGCCCAGGCTCGTGTAGTATAGGCTATGGCGAATTTGGGATTAAGTTCGATAGCGTAAGTGGCGTCGACCAGTGCAAGCTGGTAGATATGCTTCAGTATATAACCCTGGGCGCGCATATTGTAAGCCAATGCAAACTTCCGGTTAAGCTCGATGGCTTTATTACAATCCTCCATACCCATTTCCAGCCAGTCCTTGGTGAAGTCGTAGGGTACCTTCTCGAAATATGACCAGGCCCGAGTTGTCCAGGCGAATGGCAACTTGGGATTAATCTCGATAGCCTTATTGGAGTCTTCTATACCCAGGTCGAAATAGCCTTTCATATTCTGGGCCCAGGCCCGGTTTACATAAGCCGTAGCAACGTTCGGATCTAACTCGATGGCTTTATTGCAATCGGCTATAG
>CAZABI010000007.1:0-14325 GCA_964483235.1 uncultured Dehalococcoidales bacterium
AGTTTATGCCGCATAAAAAACCTCGTTATTTAATGGGTGTGGGTTCTCCTGAGGACCTGTTTGAAGGTATTGCCAGGGGTATAGATATATTTGACAGCGCGTTACCCACACGGGTGGCGCGGAACGGGGCAATATATACCCGAAACGGCCGGATTAACATTAAGAAATCAAAATACTGTGCCGATTTCCGCCCGGTCGATGATTCCTGCGGATGTTTTACCTGCCGGAATTTTTCCGCAGCCTATTTAAACCATCTATTCAGGTGTGAGGAACTCTTAGCTTATCGGCTAGCGACCATACATAACCTGTATTTTATGATATCGCTCATGACTAAAATCAGGGAGTCAATAGCAGCTAATCAGTTTGCCCGCTATAGAGAAGAATTTAAAGAATATTACAAAACAACCGATGAAGTTAAGCGAATCGAACAAAAAAGCCGATATCTTGACGAACGACGGCCGGGAGATGATATTTAAACTAAGGATTTTAATTGAAACCATACACGTGATAACATATTAATTCGAATTTAAATAACAGTTATTGATGAATTGATGACCGATAAAGAAGTAATACTCAGCATAAAAAACCTGTCTCTCTGGTTCGGTGGAGTACGAGCTCTAACAGATATCAATCTGGATATCAGAAAAAACGAGATACTTGCCATTATAGGGCCAAATGGAGCTGGTAAAACCTGCCTGCTTAATTGTATTAACGGATTCTATAAGCCGCAAAAAGGTGAGATTATCTTCTATGGAAAGAATATAACGCGCGTCCGGTCGGATAAAGTAGCAAAGATGGGTATTGCTCGAACTTTTCAGAATATAGAGCTTTATTCCGGATTGAGCACTCTCGATAATATCATGGCGGCCCGGCATGTATTAATGAAGCAGAATATATTCAGTACATTCCTATATTTCGGTCCGGCTCAAAAGGAAGAAATCGCACACCGCAAAACAATCGAAGACATCATAGACTTTCTCGAAATTGAACACATCCGGAAAAAGACAGTAGGATCGCTACCCTATGGATTAAGGAAGCGTGTAGAGTTAGGGCGGGCACTGGCTCTCCAGCCCGAAATCCTGTTACTGGACGAACCTATGGCCGGGATGAACCTGGAAGAAAAGGAGGATATTGCCCGTTTTATTTACGACATCTTTGAAGGACAGGGCGAAACATATCCCGATACTCCAGTACTAAAAAACGGAGTAGATTCAATTGTTCTGATTGAGCATGACATGGGAGTGGTTATGGATATCGCAGATAGGATTGTAGTGCTGGAATTTGGACGTAAAATTGCGGAAGGGACGCCGAAAGAGATATCTGCCAATTCCGATGTGATTGCCGCCTATCTTGGTACTAAATAAACCGAGTTCCAAACAGAAAGTTACAGCCATCGCTTACGGCGCTTATAATGCTTGATTTCCCGGTAGCTTTTCTGTGCTCCTGATGAAGAGATGCCCATATAGAATTCCTTGACGTCCTCTCGCCCTTTGAGATAGTCTGTGGAACCGTCCAGCACGACTCTCCCATTCTCCATCACGTAGCCTTGGTGGGCTGTATTCAAGGCGATTCTCACATTCTGCTCAACCAGCAGGATGGAAGTCTTCCTGTCCAGGTTGAATTTTTTAATTATCCCGTATATTTGTTCAACTATCATGGGAGCGAGCCCCAGCGAAGGTTCATCCAGCATCATCAGTTGCGGTGCGGACATCATAGCACGGCCGATTACCAGCATCTGTTGTTCTCCACCGGACAGGTAGCCAGCCGTGCTATGCTTTAAGTCTTTCAAACGGGGAAAATAGCTGTAAACCATACTGAGGTCGAAGCGTGTTTCACGACCTGAACTGCGTGAGAAGGCGCCTACCAGCAAGTTCTCCTCAGCATTAAGATGTCCGAAGACACGTCTGCCTTCAAGCGCTTGTACAATGCCCAGCTTACCAATCTCAGCCGCGCTTTTTCTGTGAATGCGCGTTCCGTTCCATTCGATGGCGCCGTCGGTTACTTCACCTTCCTCGATATGCAGCAAGCCGGATACCGCCTTCAAAGCAGTTGTTTTGCCGGCCCCATTAGCGCCGAGCAAGGCTACGACGGCACCATCTTCCACGGTAATGGAAATACCGTGCAGGACTTTAATCACGTTGAGATAAGATACCTCAACATTGCTGAGCTTTAACATGCCAGGCTTAATCTATCCTCTTACTTACTGAACCAGTCGAAATCCTCATATTTAATCAATGGGGCATCGACCCACCCGGTAACAGCCGTTATTACCCCCGCTTTTATCTGGTATATTTTAAGTGATTTTGATCCCCGTTTATCCAGCGGATCGGAAAAATCAACCGGGCCTTCAAGTCCGCCGACATCATAGCCTGTTACTTTCATGAATCCGTTCTTTTCGGTGGCCTGCCATGCTGTAGCATCCCCTTTGGCAATAGTGTCATAGCCTGCGTTTTTCAATGCTTGTTTAACTATCTCAGCGTTGATCAAGCTTGATGCCCAGCCGATAAGGTAATCGGTATTGCCTACGTAGTCAGGATGTCTGGTCTTACAATATTCGACCATTTTGGCCATACCGGGAACATTATCTCCCCAGTTAACTGTTGGAATAACGCCAAATACACCTTCACTGGCATCCTTGCCTGCAAGGTCAACAAGCGCTTTGGTAAAACTCGCGTGAGCACAACCTATAGTAATGCCCGGTGACATCTTTAACTCAAAAGCATTCTTCAGGATAATGGCAGTGGGAGCCGGTGTACTAGAGATAAAAATAACATCGGGATTCTTGCCCTTAATTCTTGTCAAACCTTCGATTTCAGAAACGGTTGTGGCAGAATGCTCTTCAATTGCAACAATTTCAATTCCTAAAGACTCAGTTGCAGCTTTGGCTGCGTCTCTTGCACCGTACCCGGTCGAATTATTCAGGAGTTCAAGTGCCATCTTGGGTTTGCCAGAGCCTTTCCAGATATTATCAACATAGTATTTAGCAAATGCTGCCCAGTCGTCACCGTAGTCGGGCAGTTGAGCATACAAATGCTGAGGGGGATGAGTGAGTGATGGCGAACTGAAGACAATGAGACCAGGGAATCCTGCTCTATTGGCTATCTCTTTGGATGCAGTTGCATCCTTGGAAGATACCACCGTGAAGAATGCACAACCATCATCCATTAGCTTTTTAGCAATCGTGGCTGCTTTCGCGGTATCGTAGCTGGTATCGTACCATATAGCCTCGATTTTATAACCGTCAACACCACCCAGTTCATCGTTAATATACTTTATTGCATCAAGTTGTCCCTGTCCGATTGGCGCGCCTTTCTCCGCTGCCGGCCCGGTCATGGGCATGCTGTACCCTATCTTAATAGCATTTGTGGCAGCCGGTGGATTGCTATCACAACCGGGCAATATGCTAAACGTGAATGACAGCAAAACCACCATTGTTAAAATCAGTGTTACTTTGTTCCTCATTTGTCTACCTCCTTTTTATTATTTTATTACTTTGATAAGAGTGAATATTCTAACCAGATGGAATCCTTAATTTGAGAAAGGCCAGAGCCGGTAAGATGCTTTAAAAAGCGACCATAGATGTGCAAGTCCTCTCGGTACAAAAACGAGAGCCAGTATGATCACAAGTCCAAATACCATGGAGCTTATCCCTGTAGCGAACCCGGTAGGAAGTCCATGGAAGGTATGCTCAATCATCGGTGATAGGCTTATCACGATTTGCTGCAATATTCTTATAAAGACTACACCAAAAATAGGACCTATAGCCGTACCGAGACCACCGATAATAATCATGCCAATATAAAGAACCGAGTCTCCGAATGTAAAGTTCTCAGCATTTATATAACCGATCCACTGCGCAAACAAAGATCCCGCTATGCCTGCAAAAAAGCAGCCGAGGAAAAAAGCCAGTAATTTATACCTGAAGACGTTAATACCCATGACTTCGGCTACTAGATCATTGTCGCGAACGGCTATAAAGGCCCGGCCGATGCGGCTGCGACCAAGGTTAGTCGCGAACAGAACGCAGAGCGCAGTGATAGGAATGATTAAATAAAACTGCTTGATCTCAGTATTAAATGCAAATGACCCTATGGACGCGGGAGGTATACTGATACCTGTAAATCCCTTTGTCACATCGGTCCAGTGATTGATGATCCAGATGATGATAAACTGGGCGGCTATTGTGGTAATGGCCAGATAAAAGCCCTTCACCCTCATCGACGGAATGCCGAAAATCAGGCCGATAAGCCCGGCAGTAAGGCCGGAACCAAGAAAGGCTAATAGGTATGGTACACCATAACTATTAGTCAGTATGGCTGTTGTATAGGCTCCAACTGCTATGAATCCGGCGTGCCCAATAGACAATTGCCCGCAATAGCCGACTAAAATATTCAGGCCGATTATGGATATAACAGTGATACCTATCAAGTTTGTCACACCTAACCAGTATTTGGTCATATATAGTGGCATTGTGAATAACAGCAGCAGGAAAACAATAAAAAGCAGCCACTGGGTTTTAGTCCGGATAATAGCTGTGTCGGTGTTGTATGAAAAATTCCTGATTCCACACGGTAAACTCATTCTGCTATATCCTCTCTATCCGCTCTTCGCCGAATAGGCCGTATGGCTTTATTAACATGACAATAATGATGATTATAAAGGGAATGAGGTCTTTGATACCGGGGCCGATAAACGGTGTCAGATAACCTGCCCCAACATTCTCACAGAGGCCGATTATTGGGCCGGCAACTATACAACCGACGAAGGAGTCCATACCTCCGAGGATTACGACCGAGAACGATTTGAAACCTGTCTCCACCAGGCCATAAGTGATACCGCCAATACTGGATATTAACACACCGCCTATTGCCGCTACTATACATGCGAAAATCCATGACATTGAGAAAATACGCGTGATTGGAACGGCACATGCCTGGACCGCCAGTTGGTCGTCAGCCGTTGCTCTCATGGCAATGCCCATTTTGTGATATTTGAAGAAGAGTGATAGCAGGCCAAATAGCGCTAACGAGATGACTGTCGCCCATAAATACTCCTGCGAAACTACAGCCGGGCCGATGTTTATAGTTTCCTGGGGAAATAACCTGGGAAGAGCTGCCACGCTCACTGGCCATAAAAAAGTCACCAGCCCTTCAAGAAAATAAGCCAGTCCCAATGTCACTGCAATCAATGATAAAATCGGTTGCCCTATTAGTGGGCGTAAGGTAAACCTTTCTATTATCCAGCCGAGGAAGACTGCGAAAGCAATAGTCAATATCATGCCGAGCCAGACTGGCAATCTGGCCTGAACCAGCATCCCGTAGGTAAACCAGGAAGAAATCAGCACGAGTTGCCCCAATGCCAGGTTAGCCACCCGGCTGGACTTCCAGATAAGTGCGAATCCTAAAGCAATGAGGGCATAGATCATTCCCACGGCAAGACCAGTGATACTGTATTGAATCAATTCTGCCATTTACATATCCCGGACCTTGATAGTTGTAGTAACTGTCCCTTTTCTCCCGTCGCGATAAGTCACTGACGCATCAACAATTATGGAATCTTTGTCCCCGAACAAACCATTTATTAAAGGCTTATAGCGTTTTTCCATGAATTCACGCCGGAGCTTTCTGGTCCGAGTGAGTTCAGCTTCATCAGGATCAAATTCCTTGTGAAGCAATACATAGCGTTTCACCCTGGATAGCTCAGGTATATAGCTGTTGACTCTGACCAGGTCCTTTTTTATCAAGTTAGCTACTTCCTCTTTCTGGGAAAGATCCACAAAGGTTGTATAGGTTATCCCATTGCGCTCCGCCCATTTACCCACCATCGCGAAATCAATGTTTATCATAGCTGCGACAAAAGACCTGTCGGAGCCACCAATTACCATGGCGTCTTTTATATATGGACTGAAGCGCAGCCGGCCTTCTATATATTGCGGCGCATATTTAGCGCCGGTAACTAACTTACCAAGGTGCTCTAACCTGTCAAGGAAGATCAGGTGACCGTTCTCATTGATATTTACAGCGTCCCCGGTGTAGACCCAATTATTAATTTTAGCTTTTGCTGTTTTTTCAGGCTCGTTGAGATACTCTTTAAAAATACAGGCGCTTCTGACAAGGAGTTCGCCATCATCTGTTAATCTTACCTCAACTCCCAATGCAGGTCGGCCAACGCTCTGGAAATCAATTTCTCCCTTGTTGTGAGTGGAGATTAATCCTGCTTCGGTGCTGGCATAAGTCTGCCTTAATTCAATGCCGAGCGCATGTATCAACCTGAATGTGTCGAGACTCAATACGGAGCTGCCTGTAACAGCAAACCGGACATTGCTCAATCCAAGCCTGTCTTTCAGTGGCCTTAAAACCAGCGAATGTGCTATCCAATAAAGGCATTGCCAGAATAATCCCGGTTGCACATTTTGGAATTTAAAATCGGATATTTTATAACCAACCGGCATCATCAGGTTATATAAAAATCTCTTTATCGGATTAGCATCTGTAATCTTTACCTGAATTTCACTGACCAGGCTTTCCCATTGTCTCGGGCCATAGATAACAAAATCCGGGCCAACATCACGTGTGTCTTCGGCTAGTGTTTCGGGTTCTTCAGCAAAGTTTAATTGTGCCCCGGTTAGCAGGTGTGGAATCGTAGCAAAATAGCTATCTCCAACCCATGCAGCCGGAAAGTTCGATATTAAATTGTCATGCTCGGTAAGGGGATAGGCGCTGACAAAGCCTTTGGCTGTATTAACCAATGACCGGTGGGTCAACTCCGCCCCTTTTGGCAATCCGGTGGTTCCAGATGTGTAATATATGAAAGCAATATCATCCGGATGTCCTCGGGAAACAGCATTTTCATACAGGCCAGGGTTGGCATGTTCATAATGTCGACCCAGTTTCATGACATTCTCGTAGCTGAATAAAATATCTTCTTCATAATTGCCTAAGCCCTTTGGGTCCCAATAAACTATTTTCTCCAGGCTTGGCAGTTCCCTATTAATCTCTAAAAACTTGTCAGTTTGTTCCTGATCATTGACGATGGCGAATTTTGCGCCGGAATGATTTGCAATGTATTTCAACTCTGCAGGAATCGAGTCGACAAAAGCTCCCGTGACAATCCCGCCCGCTGCCTGAACAGCAAATTCTCCCCAGAACCATTCGGGTTCATTGTCTCCAATAAGGCAAACTACGTCTCGTGACTTGAGTCCCAGGCTGATCAAGCCAAGAGAAAGGTATTTTACCCTATCGTGGTAGTCATGCCAGTCATATCTGTGCCATATACCGCGTTTTTTTACGCATAGAGCGGTCTTCTTACCCCATTTCAGGTAATTTGTTTGTATAAGTTGTGGAACTGTAAGCGTATCTTTCATGTGTTTCACATGAGGAAGGCGATTTCGTTGAGTAAAACCGCCAAATTACGAGAGTCTAAACTGCTCGGCGGTCTTTTTAAAACCGAAAAGGGAACCCTCGAGGGTTTTTTGAGGAACACAATAGGCGATTCTGAAATATCCAGGCGTTCCAAAGCCACGTCCCGGTACAGTCAGGACATTATGCTGTTGAAGCAGCCTGACGAATTCTACATCATTATCAATTGGCGTCTTAGGAAACATATAAAATGCACCCTGTGGTTTTACAAGCTCATACCCCATATTGATTAGACTATTGTACAGGAAATCACGCCTAGATTGATAGTCCGTGATGGAAACAGTTATATGTTGAAGATGTTTGACAATGTTCTGCATTAACGCAGGGGCGTTGACAAAACCCAGAATACGGTTGCAGAATATCAGTCCGTGAATGAGGTCTTCCTTATCCTGGATGTCAGGATGAACCGCAATATAGCCTATGCGTTCACCCGGCAGTGCAAGGTCTTTTGAATGAGAAGTAGCAATAATGCTCCGGTTATAAGCCTGGAAAACTGAAACATATTTTAAATCATCGTAAATCAGGCTGCTATAAGCTTCGTCGCTGATAAGATAGATTGGCCTGTTAAACTCCACTTGCTTTTCTGACAGTAGTTGTCCGAGCCGTTTCATGAGTTTATCATTATAGACTACGCCAGTAGGATTATTCGGCGAATTAATAATTAGAGCTCTGGTTTTATCATTAATAGATGACTCAAGTTCATTAAGATTCGGTAGAAAATTCTCGTCAGTCTTGATTACACGGGTTACTCCCCCGTGGTTATCCACATAATTATCATATTCCATGAAATATGGAGCGAAGACAATCACTTCATCACCCGGATTGAGTATGGTCTTTAGAATTACGTTAAGAGCACCTGCCGCACCCGCCGTCATGACTATATCGTCTGGTGAGGCTATGACCGAATTTTCTTGCGATACTTGCCTGGCAACAGCTTCGCGGGTTTCAAAATACCCGGCATTCTCCATATAGCGATGCATCCCGGATGGTGTCATTTCCAGTAGCTGTTTAAGATGGTGCCTGACCTCCTGGGGTGGTTCAATTACCGGGTTGCCTATAGAAAGATCAAAAACATTATGGGCGCCATGTTTCTTGGTCAGTTCATTGCCTTCTTCGAACATGCGCCTGATCCATGACCCGGACACCATTCTTTTTTTAATGCTGTCAGATATTGACACTCGCAGCGACCTCCCTGCCCCTGTCAAAGGCACGGATATTCAAATCAACTATCTTAGCAGGCAACCTCTCGACAATGCACTTCTTCCAGACGGCCTCGGATATCTTAACAGGTAGAATTGCAGAAAGAAATCCGAGCATGAAAATATTTAACGATCTAATGTCCCCCGCCTTTCTAGCTTCCGTTGATCCCTCAATGAGGTGGATCCTATTTGTACGCTGTTTGAAGGTGTTGATTACTGCATCGTCATCAGGATACTTGTGTGTACCCATTGAAATAGAAAGAGGAGGGATCGCCCAATTATTAATTACGACAATACCGGCCGGTTTGATGAAACTGGCCCATCGCGCTGCTTCCAGCTTCTCAAAAGCCAGCAGGAAATCTGCTTCTGCAGGGCTGATCAACGGCGACCACACCTTTTTCGCGATTCGCAGATGGCTGGTTACGCTGCCGCCGCGCTGCGCCATACCGAGCGTATCAGTTTTTTTTACATCAAGACCCACTGCGAGGGCTGCCTCACCAAGAATATCAGATGACAGGACTATGCCCTGTCCCCCAACACCCACCATTAAAATATCTTGCTTTTTCATGCCGTTTTCTACTTGACCTTTGGGGTAATCGGACTAATCGCCTGCCTGGGGCAAATTTGTTCACAAATTCCACACAGATCTCCCATGCAACTGGAGATATCAATATGGATTTTACCGTCCACCTTCTGAATCGCAGGACAACCGATCATTACACATACGCCACAATCATTACATTTATCGGCATCCACCGTTTTTTGATTCTGACGTACCCTGGAAAGAACAGCGCATTTGCCCCTGACGACAACTACTGATAATTCAGGATTATCCAGAGCAGCCCTTATAGTAGATCGGATCTCTTTAACATTAAATGCATCCACAGTCTTAACATCACTCACACCACATCCCCGGACTACTTCTGCCACATCCACGGACTTAGTAGATTTCCCCTGTATCGTTATACCCGAACCTGGATGGTCCTGATGACCCGTCATGGCGGTAGTGCCGTTGTCCAGTATCAACACGGTGATTTTTGCATCGTTGTAAACGGCATCTATGATACCGGTGATACCTGAGTGTAAGAATGTGGAATCTCCGATGACGGCGATCACTTTACTGCTGACGCCTGCCTTTTCCAACCCGATTGCTTTGCCGATGCTGGCCCCCATGCATGCTGTAGTATCCATGGCGCGCAAAGGCGGATAAGTAGCCAGTGTATAGCAACCGATGTCACCGGTGATGATAAGCTTGGATTCCTTTTCTGATTTACCGCTGGCATCAAGCACTTTGGCACGTTGACCAATGGTGCTCAAAACAAAAAAAGCCCCGCTGTGCGGACAGCCCGGGCAGAGAAGTGGAGGACGTCCGGGCAAGCCTTGTATAACTTCAATATTCGCAGCTTGCTCTGTCTCTGCCATAAGGCCTGCGCTCCTGGCGGCATGCATGACCGTAGCCTTATTCAATTCTCCGTGCCGTGAAACAAAGCGTTTGCCTTCTACATGGATTCCCATAGCCTTTATGCTTTCTTCAAGGAATGGGTCGAGTTCTTCCACCACGAATATTTTCTTTACCTGTTTGGCAAACTTTTGGAGCAACCTGGGAGGTAAAGGAAAAGTCAAGCCAAGCTTGAGGGTAGTAGCATCGGAGAATACTTCTCTCACGTATTGATAACTGACTCCGCTGGTGATGATACCGATATTATCGTCACCTTCAATTATCTGGTTAAACCCTGTTGTTTCTGCGAATTCGGTGAGTTCCACAATGCGCCTGTGCATGTGGGACACTCGCATTCTGGCATAAACGGGTAACATCACGAATTTCTCAATATTATGTTGAAACCATTTTTGCTTAACCGGTCTGTTTTTATCTTCAATTACTTTCACAACAGACTTGGAGTGGGCAATCCTCGTTGTTATCCTGAAAAGCACAGGAGTATCGAACCGCTCACTTAGATCAAAGGCAGCTTCCATATAGTCATACGCTTCCTGACTATCAGCGGGCTCCAGCATGGGTACCCGGGCTAGTCTCGCAAAGTGACGGTTGTCCTGCTCACCCTGGGAGCTGTGTATCCCAGGATCATCGGCTGAAATGACTACTAGGCCACCATTTACCCCGGTTGTAGCGGCCGCAAGGAAGGGATCGGCAGCTACATTAAGTCCAACATGTTTCATCGATACAAGTGTACGTACACCACCGTACGATGCGCCCAGCCCGACTTCCATAGCAACCTTCTCGTTGGTTGACCATTCAGCATATATATCCTTGTGTTCAGCGAGATTTTCCAGAATCTCTGTGCTGGGTGTACCGGGATACGAGGTGGCTACCATAAGCCCGGCCTGATAGGCTCCGATAGCTATCGCTTCATTTCCAGATAGAAGCCGTTTGGTATATTTCATTGTTTAAAAATATTCTTCGCGGCAAGGTCACCGCGAAGAATAATTATAACTGGGGTTACCAAATTTGTTCAAATACAACCGTATAATCAAAATACAGGCGGTTTCTTTTTTAGCTGATCGATCAGACTGTCTAAAGATAGGGCCGGCAAAGTAAGACTCTGGAGTCCACCAGCAGAGAGGTGAATTGCCAGTTCCGCAGCCTTTTCATTGCTGGGAGCCTCTACAATGTTGACAAAGTCATACTGCCCCAGGAGCGCAAACTGAGCCAGGATTTTTACTCCCATGTATTCGACTTCTTTATTTAATTCCTTTAGCCTTTCCGGATATTCCTCAATTGCTTTGCGTCCATCTCCAGTTAGCGTTGAGAGAACAAGATAAATAGCCATTTCCACCTCCTCGGTTAATTATTGCTCACGCATAAACATCATTTTACTTGAGCAATAAGAGTATTAGTATTTTAACATTTATAAGTTACCTCTGATAACCACTTGACAACTTTACGTGCCCTTATGGTAAAGTCGCGTTAATAAATTCAAGGGAGACATCTATGATAACAGTCCCTGAGATGCTTGCCCGTAATGCGCGGATGTACCCTGATGATTGTGCACTTATAGAAGTAAGGCCAAGTAAAGCTTACCGCCGCGAGATTACATGGAAAGCATTTGACGAGCAAGTAAATAGATTGGCAAACGCATTGCTGGATATGGGATTAGAGAAGGGGGATCGTGTAATCCATTGGATGACGAATTCTATAGATTGGCTGATAGTATATTTTGGCATTTTGCGTACGGGCGCATGGGCAGTTCCCTTGAATTTCAGGTTTACAAGCGATGATTTTAAATACTGTGTGGATATATCTGAAGCAAAAATGGCAATAATAGGTAGCGAGTTCCTTGAAAAGGTTGACCAAGTTAAGAGCGATATTCCGGGTGTAGCCAGGTATATGGCAGTTGCAGATAGTTTCCCGGGATATATGAATAATTACTTTGAATTAATAGAGCGATACAGCATTTGTCAGCCGGATATACAGATTAAAGAAGAGGATTTTTCCAGCCTGTATTTCACATCCGGGACGACCGGTGCTCCGAAATCTATACTGCTAACACATAATAACCTTAAGTGCGCAGCTATCACAGAAAACGCGCATCATAGACAGACAAAAAAAGATAATTACATACTAATCCCGCCGCTTTATCACACCGGAGCTAAGATGCACTGGTTTGGTAGTCTGATTGTGGGAGGACGCGCCACCCTGCTAAATGAGGTCAGTCCGCGGAATATATTGGAAGCGGTGGATAAAGAAAAGGGTACCATAGTCTGGTTACTGGTACCTTGGGCACATGACATACTTTCGGCGCTTGATAGGAGTGAACTAAAGCTGTCCGATTACAACCTTTCAGGGTGGAGATTAATGCACATAGGCGCCCAACCTGTACCACCTTCGCTGGTAAAGCGCTGGAAGACCTATTTCCCGGACATGCAATATGACACCAATTACGGATTGAGTGAATCAACCGGGCCGGGATGCGTGCATCTGGGAATTGAAAATGAGAATAAAGTGGGGGCCATCGGAATACCCGGATTTAACTGGGAAGCCAAAATAGTTAACGAAAAGGGAAACAACCTTGGTACCAGGGAGATTGGTGAGCTTGCTGTCAGGGGTGACGGAGTAATGAGCGGGTATTATAAGAATCAGGAAAAAACAGATGAAGCTATAAAAAATGGCTGGCTTTATACAGGTGATATGGCCATGATTGATGAGGAAGGCTTTATATACCTGGTGGATAGAAAAAAAGACGTGATCATTACAGGCGGGGAAAATATTTACCCCGTAGAAATAGAAGATGCTTTACATAAAAATATTAAAATCAAAGACGTTGCAGCCATTGGAATAGCTGACGATAGGTTAGGAGAGATTGCCGCTGTAATTGTTGAGCTGATGCCGGGTGAACAATTGACAGAGCTTGAAGTTCTTGAATTCTGCGGGCAGAATCTGGCCCGTCATAAGATACCCCGTAAAGTGATATTTGACAGGATTCCCCGGAATCCTACCGGTAAAATAGAGAAACCAAAGTTGCGAGAGAAATACGCAAAATAGGGCTACATTAAATACCTTATATATAGTCCTATTCTTTATTACATGCCCCTGTTTTTGTATAGCTCAAACGTATTAGTATATAATTTCTAACCTGAGGAGGCATTTATTTGCTGAAAACACATACTTGCGGAGAATTACGTGCTCACCAGATAGGCAAATCAATAACCCTGGCTGGTTGGGTACACCGTCGCCGTGACCTCGGCGGATTGATATTCATAGATCTCCGTGACAGGGATGGAATCACACAGGTAGTTTTCAATCCGGAAATATCCGGTTCGACACACTCACAAGCTAACGTACTTAGAAATGAGTTTGTAATACAGGTTACCGGCGAAGTTGCTGGAAGGCCGAAGAGTACTGAAAATATCAAGTTGCCTACAGGCGAAATAGAAGTCATTGCAAAAGACCTGAATATATTGAACTCCTCAAAGACACCACCCTTCTATATCAACGAGGAAATCGAGGTGGATGAATCTCTACTACTGAGATATAGATATCTGCACCTCAGGAGATCCGGCATGAGAGAAAATATCATGCTGCGCCACCGGGTTGTTAAATTCATGCGTGATTTTCTCGATGCCAGGGGTTTTATCGAAATTGAGACACCGATAATGATTAAGAGCACACCGGAAGGCGCCAGGGATTACCTTGTGCCCAGCCGTATACATGCGGGCAAGTTTTATGCTCTTCCACAGTCTCCACAACAGCTAAAGCAATTGCTGATGGTGTCCGGATTTGAGAAGTATTACCAGGTTGCCAGATGTTTCCGCGATGAGGATTTAAGGGCTGACCGCCAGCCGGAATTCACCCAACTTGACCTCGAGATGAGCTTTGTAAACGAGGATGATGTAATACAGCTAATGGAAGACTTATTTACCTCATTGGTTGAGACGTTGACACCGGATTTCCGCCTCGTTAAGCCCTTCCCCCGTTTATCATTCAAGGAGGTCATGGACAGGTACGGAACTGATAAGCCCGATATCAGGTTTGGCCTTGAGTTGCACGACATCACATCCATTGTTTCAGGCAGTGAGTTTATTGTGTTTAAATCGGTCATCCGTAGTGGAGGTGTGGTCAAAGGGATATGCCTGCCCGGATGCGCAAATTTTACACACAAACAGATTGAAGAACTCACCGAGTTGGCTAAAAACGCCGGTGCCAAAGGCCTTATTTCCTTAGCCTTGTTACAGACAGGCAGTGACAGCATCAG
>CAZABI010000008.1:0-13902 GCA_964483235.1 uncultured Dehalococcoidales bacterium
AGACTATCTCTCAACCCTATACAGTGGCCTTAATGACTCAAGCGTTGGAGCTTAAACCTGAAGACCGGGTAGAGAAGATAGGTACCGGTAGCGGTTATCAGGCAGCTATCTTGGGAGAGTTGGCCAAAGAAGTTTATACTACTGAACGGGTCCCTGAACTGGCAATGTCAGCCAAAATGCTGCTGGATAGATTGGGCTATAAGAACGTACAGGTCAGGGTAGCAAGTGAAGAGATAGGGTGGAAAGCAAACGCACCCTATTATGCCATTATAGTAACAGCTGCTGCTCCGACTATCCATAATGTGCTGGTGGAACAACTTGCTATAGGAGGACGTCTAATTATACCGGTTGGGTCAAGATGGGAGCAGGAACTGGTAAAATTGACCAGGGATGAGGCGGGCAATAAGATTGAGAAACTGGGTGGATGTAGATTTGTACCTTTAATTAATAAGGACGCGTGGAAAGAGTAATTCCGCAGATACTGCTCAAGTAAACACATAATTGATTATCTGGCCGTTGACAGCACTTATTTCAAACAAGAACTGATACGTACTCGAGGTTTTTGCCACGACAAAGCGGTCCAAAGTGCTGCGTGATTTAATCATTATTGTGCCATTGAACCTGTAGATTTTATCTGGTTCCGACTGGCATAATTCACAGGAATCGAATTTAATTTTTTCGAATTCATGATACCTGCTCTTAAGATAACTTTCGACCTGGTACCTGGCCTCATCCTCAGGTATCAATTCCGGGGAAGCAGCGCTATCGTTCATACCTTGATCTCCGTAAAATTTCTATAGAGGGCTCCAACAGGACAAATATCCACACAGGCCAGACAGGAATCGCATCCCGACTCAGCAATGGGGAGTCCCATAAATGTGGATACACGTGTCTTGACTCCCCTGTGTGCGAAATCCAACACACCTTTCCCCACCTTATGGCAGATCCATACACATTTTCCGCAAAGTACACATTTGTTTGGATCAAAAGTAAAAAGCGGGTGGCTATTATCCACAGGCAGGTTAAGATTAAGCCTGTGCAGGCTTCGCGTGTTCAATTTCAGATGATCGGCCCTGGCGACGCGCTGTAATTCGCAGTGACGGTTTTTCGGACATCTGGCGCATTCAAGCAGATGATTGCTCATAATCAATTCAAATGCTGTCCGGCGCAGAATTGTAGCCGCCGGGCTGTTTATTTTAACGACCATGCCTTCGGTGACAGTTTCAGTGCAGGCAGTGACAGGTTCAGGCCTTCCTTCGATTTCCACGTAGCAAAGACGGCAGGAAGCAAACGGGCGCTCCATGCCTTTGATGCAGCAAAGGTTTGGTATGTATATTCCGTTATCCAGGGCTGCCCATAATAAGTTTGAGTTGGCGGCGGTTTTTACCTCTCGGCCGTCGATAAAAATGGTGCAAGTCATACGTGCAAACAATACCAAAAGAAAAGGCAGGTTACAAGCTTGTAACCTGCCTAATAAACCTGGTTAACTCAATAGTTTAGCTGGATACTTCCCCGACGATAGCGCCATCAGGGTTCCTCAACTGGATGCGCAAGGGCATTTTCCCCAGGGCGTGTGTAGAGCAGGACAGGCAGGGATCGTAGCAGCGGATAGCTACTTCGACCCTATTGAGGATGCCCTCGGTAATGTTGCCCTTCTTGATGTATTCCTTGGCGACTTCGTACACTGAGCGGTTCATGGCGGCGTTGTTATTGCCGGTGGCTACGATCAGGTTAACACCGGTAATCTTGCCAGTCTCATCAACCCAGTAATGATGAAAGAGCGTTCCCCTAGGCGCTTCGACAACGCCAACGCCCTGCTCATTGTACTTGAATGAATTGACTATTATATCAGTTGACGTAATATCTTTATCCTCAAGCAGTTCTCTGCAACGCTCAATAGCGTAGATCAACTCGATTAAGCGTGCATAGTGGTAATACATGCTACCTTCAACAAAACCGAATTTACTCAGTTTCTTGAAGTTCTTCAGTTCGGCATTAGCAATGGGAGTAGATATGCTGGTGGCTACGTTGCAGCGCGCCAGTGGGCCGACCCGGTAAGTGCCGCCCGGGTAGCCGAGAGGTTTATAGAACGGGAATTTCATGTAGGACCAGTCCTCGACGTACTCAGCTATGATGTCGAGGTATTTCGCCGGGTCGAACATATCCTCAAGTACAACGCCCTTGGCATCGATAAGCCTGAGATATCCGTCGTAGAGCTGCAAATTACCCTTATCATCGACCATGCCGAGATAGGCCGAGGGGAACTTAGCGAAGTTTTCCACAACTGCATTATTCTTGGCTGCATAGTCCTTCCAGATTTTAAGGCCGATTTGTGCGCCTTCCAAAAGGAAATCGATCTCTTTGAGGAAGACATCCCTGTCTTGCATGGACAAAGCTGTGGTCATACCGCCAGGTATCGCGGCGTTGGGGTGTACTTTTTTACCGCCCAGTTTCTTTATTATTGTTTGGCCATAGCTGCGCATTAAAACAGCCTTGGTGGCTAACTCAGGGTTGGCGCCAATCAAGCCTATCACATTCCTTGTAGCCGGGTCTGAGTCAAATCCGAACAACAGGTCAGGGCTGGCCAGATGGAAGAAGTGCAGTGCATGCGATTGAATAAACTGGCCCTGATGAAGAAGTTCGCGTAGCAGCTTTGCCGGTCGGGTCAGCTCTTTACCCAGGATTGCGTCGCATGCTTTGGACGAGGCAAGTTGGTGGCTTACCGGGCAGATGCCACATATTCTCGCTGTAAGTGTTGGCATCTCCCAGAAAACCTGGCCTTCGCAGAATTTCTCAAAGCCGCGAAACTGGGTATTGTGGAACCTGGCTGATGCCGCGTTACCGGCATCATCAAGCTGGATGGTCACCTTACCGTGGCCTTCCACCCGGGTGATGGGATTAATCTCTATAGTTTTGCCTGCCATATTATCACCTCTTTAATCAAAACGCATTAAATTACTGGGCAGTACCGGTATCCTACCGGCCAGAAGCTCAGTCAGCGCATATTTGATAGCCTCCGGCTCGGGGGGGCAGCCCGGCACATAGCAGTCGACTTTAATAATCTGGTTAGCCGGATAGACCTTATCAAGCAGGGCGGGAACGCCAGGGGATTGAGGTATCTTGCCCTTGTAAGTGCTGGCAGTGGTGATATAACCGTGCTTCAGGACATCATCTTTATCGAAGCTGTTCCGCATGGCGCAGACGCCGCCGAAGCAAGCGCAATCGCCCCAGGCCATAATAATCTTGCTGTGATGACGCAATTCCTTGATGATCTTTTCCTCTTCCTCGTTGCCCACCGATCCTTCAACTATACCGACATCGACGTTGGTGAACTCCTTGATATCGGTGATCGGGCTCCTGTGGAATTCAACGAGCTTGGCCACGTCGATAATGAACGCGTCTATGTCCAGGAATGACATGTGGCATCCCGAACAGGATTCTAACCATACAGTAGCTACTTTTACTTTTGCCATTTGTCCACTCCTTAGGGGCGTTTATTTCTTGAGACGCCTGGTAACTTCTTTCAGGGTTTCTGCGTCGGACTTAATCTCAGCAAGCGCTTTGATTAATGGTTTAGTCGACTTGCTGTTCCCGTCAATGGTTGTGTAGCTTCCACTTGTTTCTGTCCATGTCAGGGACGGAAGAACTACACTTGCCTTGGCTGTAACCGGCGATAAGTAGCTGGCCTGCACGGCTGTAAATTCAAATCCTTTAAGGCTGCCGGCCAGCGCCTGCGTGTCTCCCAGGTCATCAGCTAATAGCAGGAAAAGGCCTTTCGCTTTGCCTGCCGGCGCATTTGAGCCGGCTATGCCAAGCTCCCAGGCGCCCCGGCTATTGCCGTAGCGCTTCAGAGAAAGTATCCCTGGTTTATTCCCGTCGCGGCTAACAAGTGCCGTAAGGCTGAGCACCAATTTAACCAAGTCAGCGTCCTTATATTGAAGTATGCCACTACCATAAATGGTGATAGCTTTATTAGCTTCCGCCAAAACCTCGGCTGCTTTGTACATATCATGTACATCGATTCCGAGGTCTTTGCTCGCTTTCTTAACATCGACGTCATTGAACTCAGTAGCGAACTTGGACTTGTCACCGGCCGATTTTGGTAGCCCGTGATCGATTATAGCTTTACCCAGCGCCTTGATCGATAATTCCTCTTTTCCTTCGGCTGGCCTCAACCAGACGTTGGCCCGGAAGGTAAAAGGATTGCGTAGCGGATCGAGGATCACCAGGTTCGCCTTGTTCTTGGACACTGCTTTCATGATATAAGAGCCTATTACGGGATGCGTCTTGAGTGGATGAGCGCCGACAACCAGGATGCAGTCGGCATCCAGAATGTCTTCCAGCTTGGACTCGATAGCAAGTCCTGCTTTTCCGTCGAATTTGGCAATTCCACCGGTGATAGCACGGTAGTCATCGCCGTCAAGGGTATCAATCGCCTTGCTGCCTGCAGCTTTCATGAGATCGGCAAAGGCTTTTAACACTTCTGAACCGGCTTTGCCAGTGGTTAGGCCGGTGACATCACCTTCAGCGAATTTCTTAGCTATGATATCGAAGGCCTCATCATAACTACAGCTTACCAATTGACCCTTACCATTTTTCTTCATTGGGGTTTTAATGCGCTCGGCATCGACGAAGACCGGTCCGAAGCGTCCCATCTCGCAAAGGAGACCACGGGGTTTGGACATATCAGGGCTGTCTATCCTGACAATCCTGTTGTTCTTAATAAGGGCTTTTATATCACAACCGACTCCGCACATAGCGCAACTGGATTCTACCGTTGTACATTCCTCGGGTCTGCCCTTGTAAGCGCTGACTTTCGAAAAGATAGCGCCGGTGGGGCATGCCTGGAAACAGCCGCCGCAGGATATACAAGACGACTCACCCAGCGGTTGGTTGATATCCACGGAGACCATGGTCTTCCATCCGCGCTTGCTGAAATCGAGTGCGTGGGCGCCGGTGATCTCGTCACAGGTCCTGATACAGCGACCGCACAGGATACAACGGTTATGGTCAAGGACTATAAAAGGATGAGAGGAATCTGTTATTAAATTAGGCCAGGAATACTGGTACCTGGTACTGTCCATCTGGTATTTATAAGCCAGGCTCTGTAGTTCGCAATCACCGCTCGCTACACAGTAGGCGCAGAGGTGATTACGCTCAGTGAAGAGTAGTTCCAGGATCAGGCGGCGGTACTTTTCCAGCTTCTCGGTGCTCGTAGTCACCACGATACCATCCCGGGCAAGGTAAGTGCAGGCCGGGACTTCGCGCCTTTCCTTTTCAACAGCTACCAGACACAGCCTGCAAGCTCCAGGGTTGGATATGCCTTTGTAATGGCAAAGAGTGGGTACGTCAATCCCATTAGCCAGGCAGATATCCAGGACCGTATCGCCCTGTTTGCCTTTTACCTGGTTACCGTTAATAGTTAATGTAATCTCGCTCATTTGCCTTTTCTCCTATCCTATATCGCATCTCAGGCATCTGCTGCATTCTTCTTTAGCTTCATTCGGCGTGTAACCGACCACCACTTCCTTGAAGGAAGCTTTTCTATCTGACAGCCTGATTTCAGCAATTCCGATCCTTGCGTGTTCTTTAATATCCGCTTCGGAAGGAGCGGTCATGCCGTAGGTAAATGTCTCGGAGTCGTCGCGGTCAATCCTGGGGCCGAGGTCTTTACCGGTGAGATACCTCTTAATCGATGAGGCTGCTCTCTGGCCGGAAGCCACGGCCTCGATCACGGTCAAAGGCCCGGTGAACGAATCACCGCCTGCGAACACGCCCTTTTGTTCGGTAGCCAATGTCCGTTTATCGGCTACAAGAGTGCCGCCTTTGCCTGTCTTAATGTTACCCAGATTAATTGAAGTGGTATCAGGCCGTTGGCCGATGGCTTCGATCAACATGTCTATTTCAATTTTGAATTCAGAACTACTGATGGGGATTGGTGTACGCCTGCCGCTTTTATCGAAATCGCCGGCTTTCTGCTTGATGCACTCAATACCGCTGACCTTGCCATTGGTATCTAACACTTTAGATGGATTGGTCATCGTGTGCAGCTTGATACCCTCTTCTATCGCTGCGGCGATCTCTTCTTCCTCGGCCGGCATGTCCGCCTTCTCTCTCCGATAGATAACATGAACTTCCTCGGCGCCTTTGCGAAGGGCGACCCTGGCAGCATCGATGGCTGAGTTACCGCCGCCGACCACGGCCACTTTCTTGCCTACGATGGTGTCCTTGCCGAGGTTGACATTCCTGAGGTACTCGATAGCATCATAGACGCCTTCGAGTTCTTCACCGGGAATACCCATCTTATCACCCTTATGGGCGCCGATAGCCACGAAGACCGCTTTATATCCCTCTTTAAACAATGAGTCTATGCTATCGATCTTGGTGTTAAGTTTTAACTCGATACCCAGTTTTAGGATATTATCGATTTCTTTCTCCAGTATATCCTTGGGGAGCCTGTATTCGGGAATGCCAACCGCCAGCATGCCGCCGGCAACAGGCAGGGCTTCGAAAATAGTCACTTTGTAGCCTTCAATTGCCAGATCCCAGGCTGCTGACAGTCCGGCAGGGCCGGCGCCGATGATTGCGACTTTCTCTGCTTTATCAGCCTTCTTTTTAGGGTTATACATCAGGTCGTGCTCATAGGCATAATCGGCTGCATACCTCTTGAGGTGTCGGATGGAGATGGGCTCCTCGATCTGACCCCTGCGGCATTTACGCTCACACGGGTGAGGACAAACCCTACCGCAGGTGAGCGGTAAAGGCAGCCGCTGCATGATAAGCTTATAAGCTTCTTCGGGCTTTCCTTCTTTTATAAGGGCCACATAACCGGGAACGTCCAGTCCAACCGGGCAGGTGTGCTGGCAAGGGGCTTTGAACAGGGCGGCGCAGAGAGCCGCCGGGCATTTCTTGTCGATGATGTGTGCCTCGTATTCTTCCCGGAAGTGGCGTAGGGTGGATACCGCCGGATTGGGTGCTGTTTGACCGAGGCCACACAGCGACGCGTTCTGGATAAGTTCAGACAACTCGGCAATTTTATCGATGTCCTCAAGTTCGCCCTTACCGCTGGTTATCTTGGTCAGGAGGGCAATCAGCTTGGGAATGCCGGCACGGCAGGGGACGCATTTACCGCAGGATTCGTCGCGGGTGAAGTTGAGGAAGTATTTGGCGATGTCCACCATACAGCTGTCTTCGTCCATAACAACCAGGCCACCGGAACCCACTATTGCGCCCAGAGCGGTGACAGAAGCGTAATCAATCGGCACGTTGACGTGTTCAATTGGTATTACGCCGCCGGAAGGGCCGCCCATCTGCGTGGCCTTGTATTTTTTACCCTTGGGGATGCCGCCGCCGATATCAAATACCACTTTACCCAGAGGGGTGCCCAGTGGTACTTCGACGAGGCCAACGTTATTTACCTTGCCTACCAGTGAGAAGCTTTTGGTTCCCTTGGCTTCCGCGCTGCCTTTGCTGGAGAACCAATCTGCCCCTTTGAGAATAATCTGAGGGACGATAGACCATGTTTCAACGTTATTAATTGCGGTGGGTTTATCGAAAAGGCCTTTTTCTGACGGGAAAGGGGGTCTTTGTTTAGGCATACCTCGCCTGCCTTCAATGGACATCAACAGCGCAGTTTCCTCGCCGCAGACAAAAGCGCCGGCACCGGGGAAGATATCCAGGTTGAATTCAAAATCAGTGCCCATGATATTTTTACCCAGCAGACCGTACTCACGTGCGGCCTTGATGGCTGCAGCCAGCGTTTCAATGGCCAGGGGGTATTCAGCACGTATGTAAGCAAAACCCTGTTTTACATTCCCTACAGCGTAGGCGCCCAGGACCATGCCCTCTATGATTGAGTGAGGATTTCCCTCGAGGACCGCGCGGTTCATGTAGGCACCGGGGTCGCCCTCGTCGCCGTTACATACCAGGTATTTAACATCACCCGGAGAGCTTTTAAGGAATCCCCACTTGGTGGCGCTAGGGAAGCCTGCGCCTCCCCGGCCTTTCAAACCGGATTTCTTGACTTCCTCGATAATATCTTCCGGTTTCATCTTGTAAAGTGCTTTAGCTAAAGCTTCATAGCCACCTCGGGCAATGTACTCCTCTATATTCCAGGGGTCGATAATGCCGTTGTTGTGCAGCACCCTGATATCCTGATCGGCCAGGAAGTTAATATCACTCATATTGGGTATAGGTTTATTTGTGGTAGGATCATGGTAAACAAGCCTCTCCACAATTTCGCCTTTAACTATATGTTTTTCAAATATCTCCTTGACATCCCCGGGTTTGACCCTGACGTAGAGGATGTTGCCCGGATTGACAATAACTGTGGGCCCCATTTCGCAGGGGCCAAGGCAGCCGGTCTTGACTACGTTAACCTTGCTGTTAATGCCTTTTTTATTAATAAATTCTTCAAACAGCTCAGTCACCTTATCGCCGCCGGCAGCTGTGCAGCCCATGCCGCGGCATTGCTGGATGCAGATTTCCGGTGTGCTCTTGAAATTGCTGAAATTCGCATCACCGCGAATCTTCAGGCGAGGTTCTACATGCTTTCTTAATTTAGCTAATTCTTCGTAAGAGGTTATGCGTAGCACTTCTCTTTACCTCCTAGTCGTACATATTCAGAATATCTTTTAGCTGCCCCGGCTTAACTTTCCTGTGTATGTCGTCGCCGATAGCAATGACCGGTGCTAATCCGCAACAACCTAGGCAGCGCACGATTTCCAGTGTAAATTTGCCGTCAGGAGTGCTACCTTCAGGTTCCAGGCCGTATTCCCTCTTGAGTAAATTAAGGATGTCCTGGCCGCCTTTTACGTAGCATGCCGTTCCCAGGCAGACCTGGATAACATGTCTGCCCTTGGGTTGCATGGTGAAAAAGCTGTAGAAGGTAACTACGCCGTGCAGTTCGCTCAGGGGGATTTTAAGGTCCCTGGAGACTGTTTTTAGCACGGTTGGTGGGAGATATCCCACGATGCCCTGTGCTTGTTGAAGCACCCTGATCGGTGCTCCGGCCTGTCCGCCGGTGTCATCGATGATACCTGCGATACGCTGGAAGGTTCTGCCTGCGACGCCTCTACCCGTGTCGGTTTTTGCCGGGGGAGCTTGTTTCTGTTTTGCCATAAATAAGCCTCCTGAGTAAGGTATCAAAAAAAATTGGGAACAAAGTCATGCGACCTCATTCCCTTATTTGCATTAAAAGACCCAGCCGAAGCAACATTCTATTACGTTTATAATTCAAAGTCAAAGTTTAGCGGTCTTCCCTAATGATTTCAGCGAGCTGTCAATACCCCTTCCTAAGAGCTTAATTTCAATCGGTCCATCTTTACCATATTTCTTATATACGCGACATACCAAACAAATGCTGATGTCAGTACCGGTCTCCCCGTAATCGTCCAGCTTACAATAAGTACCCTCGATCTGCCAGCAAGGAAGAAACTGGTATTTGAGCGCCGGGCATTCTTCCCTGATAATAGCAGGGCAGTGACACATCTCCCAGCAGGGCGATTTGTCCGCCCAGAAATTGGCAGGATCGCCGGCACCATTGTGCGTAACCTGGTTTAGCTTGCTAATAATTTCGTTGGATATGTAAATCACCCTCAGGATATTTATGGAGCTGGTCTCACTAAATTAATGTTAGCCTCAAGAATATAAATTTAAATGAATGTACGCTTAATTGCATCCGCCACAACACGTAATCGTTAAAATAATCTGGACCCAATGTCAATCCACGATAAGATCAGACGTGGTATTTACATTGGTAATAATTAAATTGATAATTGTAAATACTTAAGTGTTTATACTTACTGGACCGGGAATATCGCTTGAATACGGTATTTATTACATATATAATCACAGTTGTACGGAGATAGTAGATATGGATAAGATAAGAATTTTACTGGCAGAGGATCACAAGGTCGTCCGAGAGGGTACGCGCAAGTTGCTTGAATCCCAGTCCGATTTTGAAATAGTCGGCGAAGCAAGCGATGGAGTCGAGGCGGTGGACCTGACTAAAAAACTACACCCCGAAATAATTATTATGGATGTTTCCATGCCGAGGTTGAACGGTATTGAAGCCACCAAACAGATTAAGGCCATCTACCCGAACATAGCAGTTCTGGTTCTCACCGGCTACGATGACGATGAGTATGTTTTTGCCTTGCTGGAAGCCGGCGCAGCCGGTTACCTGTTGAAAGAATCTAGCGGTGAAGAATTGATCGATGCTATCAGGCAAGTAATGACCGGTGAACCTGTGCTGCACCCCAAAATCATGAAAAAAGTACTGAACAGGCTGAGGTCACCTGGAGAAGAGCAGGCGACACAGACAGCCGGAGACGTGCTAAGCGACCGCGAAATGGAGGTTCTACGCCTGGCTGCCAAAGGTATGAGTAATATGGAGATTGCTGACAGCCTTACGCTCAGCGTAAGGACCGTGCAGACACATTTGCGAAGTATTTTTAATAAATTGGGAGTAGGGTCTCGATCAGAAGCTATTGTCTATGGGTTGAAAAGAGGTTGGCTGACACTTGAGGAACTGCCGGGCTAAACCTTCTGTGAATAATTAAGGTCCAACGAAAACCAGTCAATTATGAGGATCCCCTATAAGATCTGGACACGCTATCATTTCTGGATCATAATCGTCCTTTTTACAGTCATTACGCTTCTGCTTTACAGGGACATTATCTGGTCGTCCGGTTTGCGTTCGGAGTTTTTCCTGTTTAACTTAAGCCGCCATACCATTGAACGTAACCTGTTTCTCATCATAGCTCTCTACACGGGATTTGTATTTGGTATTCTGCCCACGTTGATAGTCATCGGAACGTCATTAATTGTGATGCTGCCACAAGCAGTGATGTATTCTCAGAATCCTCCTGATGCGATTCTCGAGGTGACACTGGTAACCATTGCCGGGTTGGTATTCTGCAATTGGATTAGTATCAAAGAGAGTGATGACCGGCGTTATAAAAAGGCAGTATCGGCGTTGGAGAAAACCCAGGAACAATTGCAGACTCGTATCCGTGAAGCGAGGGCTAATGCCCGCAGACTGGCCACTCTGAATACAATATCAAATGCTTTGAGCCAATATCTGGATCCCGCCAAGGTTATCGAAACAGCTGTTGAGATGGTTGGCGAGGTAATGGAAGTAGAAGTGATACTTGTCTATACGGTGGAGGCAAAACTGGGTGAACTGCACTTGACGGCATATGAAGGCATTTCAGCCGATTCGGCAGCTGAACTGGACCGTGTGAAAATTGGCGAAGGATTCAATGGGCAGGTTGCTGCTACGGGTGAAGTGATGCTCGTGCCTGACGCTTCGACCGATTCACGCCTGACCAGGCCGGTTGTGATTAGAAACAAGATACATCCGATGCTGATAGTCCCCATGAGATCAAAGGGTGAAGTAATTGGTACGGTCTGTGTAGGGATGCGGCGTCCACGAACTTTCCTCCCTGATGAAATTGACCTATTAAGTACCATCGCCGGACAGATTGCGTCGGCGCTGACTAATGCCAGGCTCTATGAAGAGGCCCGTAAAATTGCGGACCAGTTATATAAGTCGGCCAGGGATTACCGGAATCTTTTTGAGAATGCCAATGATGCCATCTGGTTTCATGATCTGGATGGCAGGATACTGGCTGCTAATAAGGCATCCGCAGAACTGAATGGATGGCCCATAGATGATTTCTTAGGCAGGAATGTGAAGGGGTTCATGGACGATGAAATGCTGAGGTTGGCCAAAGAAGTGAAGCGTAAGTTGCTTAGCGGTGAACCGTTTCAGCAACCATATGAGCAACAAATTGTCAACAAGTACGGGGAAAAGAAAACAATCATGGTCAATTCAAGCTTGATGACCATCGATGACAATCCCGTGGGATTTCAGCATATTGCCAGAGATATTTCGGAAGAACGGAGAATGCAGAATAACCTGCGTTTCTACCTGAATCAGATCACACAGGTACAGGAGGAAGAACGAAAGAGAATAGCGCGGGAATTACATGACGATACAGCCCAGGCCTTATTTGCTATTTCAAGGCAAATGGACAACTTCATTCGTGATAATGTCGGTCTTACGCAACAGCAACGGGGGATGTTGCAGGACATAAGGAAGAGACTCGGCGTAACCCTGCAGGGTATACGCCGTTTCAGCCAGGATCTGCGGCCGTCCATCATTGATGACCTGGGACTTTTACCCGCATTGAAATGGCTCATCAAGCAGAAATCCGAGGAGACGGGACTGGACATTCAGCTGCAAATAACGGGCAAGGAACAACGTATTTTGCCTGAAAAAGAGTTGATCATTTTCCGAATTGTCCAGGAAGCTCTGAATAATATCAGCAAGCACGCTAGGGCAACGCAGGCCGGAGTTGCGATTGATTTCTCCAACACTCGTGTAGACGTGACTGTTAGTGATAACGGGATAGGCTTTGATTTGCCTGAGAGCGTAGGTGATTTATCTCACAGCGGCAAGTTGGGCCTTTTAGGAATGCAGGAAAGAGTTACATTACTAAGCGGGACTCTGAAAATAAGCTCTGAACAGGGCAAAGGAACGATAGTAAACGTAAATGTCCCCGTTAGCATTTAATCAGAGTGAATCGAGATAATCAGACACCTCATCCTGGGAGAGTATCCTGGTGGAGTTATCATCCGCAAGATTACTGGCATCGGTGGGCTGGTTGTTAATGACAACGGCAATAGGAAGTTTTTTATCTATCTTCCTGATCTTGGCAAGTTCATCAAGGTCTTCTTTTTCGGGGAAATAAATCAGTACTGCTTTGGGTTCACTTAACATAAATGCATGCATCAGGTCTTCCGCACTGTTGGCCGTGAACACTTTAAACCCCTTGCTCTCTAATCCTGCAATCACTCCAATCTGGTATTCATTATCCTTGCTGAAAATAAGCAGTGTGCGGAGCAAGACGTTCATCCTTGCCATAATGTGATCCAGCTTGGCTTCCCCCTCGTTATTGAATTTTTTTACATACGGGATGCCATAATACATTATCTCTACAAGCTTATCGGTTTCTTTTAGAGGCACTGCACCCATTGCCACGATAGGCTTTGACTTATTCATGCAGGCCTGCAACACTTCTTCAATTCCACCCGGGAGGCCGACATCTATGATGCAAGCGTCAATATCATACTGGGTTATTTGTTTCAAAGCGGTCTCTTTGGATTCTGCCGGATAAAGCGAATAATCAGAGTCCAGTAAGGCTCTGCCGAGCATGCTCATAAAGCTGGCATTGCTGTCAGCAATAACGATTTTAAAACTCATAGAGCTTTGCCTGCATTGTCCTGGTAAACCGCCATAAAGTCAGAGATAATCAAGCGTGTACTGTGTATTTTACATTCAATATCTTGGATAATTCAAGAAGCCAAGCACAATCGTGGCTTGCGCTACAAGCCGATTATAAAGTGTGATACAATTTGCCATGTATAGGGCTACATATTAACATTTAGCGGATGAGGAGTAGATGAACGGTACGGGTGATACATTTGAACTGGAGAAGCTAAAGCAGAAATACCCCGATAAGTTTGCCAACGAGGAGCAAATATTCAGCAGGATCCATCCCGGCAACAGAATTTTCATCAGCACAGCCTGCGCTGAACCTCAGTACCTGGTCAATTCACTGGTAAAGTACGTGGAGTCTAATCCGAAGGCTTTTTTTGACGCCGAAGTGCTTCAAGTCTGGACTTTGGGGGTAGCACCTTATACAGAGGAAAAATTCAAGTCAAACTTCAGGCATAATTCTTTTTTCATCGGAGACAATACCAGGGATGCGATCAATGAGGGATTGGCCGACTATACACCTATTTTCCTTTCGCAGGTGCCCGATTTATTTAAACGTGGCGCCGTGCCTGTTGATGTTGCGCTAATTCAGACGTCTTTGCCTGATCGTCACGGGT
>CAZABI010000009.1:0-12966 GCA_964483235.1 uncultured Dehalococcoidales bacterium
GTCTTGCCGTGGTCGACATGCGCAATAATAGCTATATTTCTGATATCTTCACGGTGGTTGAGGGGCAAAAGATTCTCCTGCGGAAGTGTTACTTACGGAGCCGTGTAAGCTTGCGGGTAGTGATTCCTATCATGTAAGTTCGCTATAATGGTAACATAATATCGCACTGGATGCGTAATACATCTGCTCATTGAGCTATAAAGATGTCTGAAAAACAGGATAAACTCAATCCCCGTCTGGCGGCATTTTTATTCGCCAATAACCTCGTCAGGGCTAAGTTTTACGACATCAGGCTTTCCCCGGCGGCTAACCGCCGCAACACTGAATTCGGCAGCCTCCTGGCTGGCGGACGCAGGGAAAAGGTTTTCAGCACTATTGATATCAATATAGCTCCCCAACTAAAAATACGGCTCTACAGGCCTTCAGAAAAAATAAATCTCCCTATCATTCTTTTTTATCATGGCGGTGGTTGGGTAGTCGGCAGTATAAACAGCCACGACAATATCTGCCGCAAGCTTGCCAACCGGGCTTCAGCCATCGTTATATCAGTGGACTACAGGCTGGCACCCGAGAATAAGTTCCCGGCTGCCGTGGAGGACGCTTTTACAGCATTAAAATGGGCTCATGCCGGGGCACGCTCATTCGGCGGCGACCCCGGACGCATAGCCGTATGCGGCGACAGTGCCGGCGGCAACCTCGCCACAGTCACATGCTTGGTTTCCCGTGACAGGGGCGGTCCGAAAATCGTCTTTCAGGCGCTGGCGTACCCGGCTACCGACGCGGCTAACCTGGATACAGAATCGTACAGGCTGAACGGAGAGGGTTACTATCTGACCAAACCGGTCATCGCGCAGGTCATTCCACTCTATATAAACAACAATGACGAGGTACTCAACCCGTATGTATCACCGCTGCTGGCCAGTGACTTCAGCGGACTCCCGCCTGCACTCGTCATAACGGCGGAGTTCGACCCGTTGCGCAGTGAAGGCGAGGCATACGCCGGTAAGCTCAACGAGTCGGGTATCCCATGTAAGCTCCACAGGTATACAGGCATGATCCATGGTTTCCTTTCTTTCGGTGGTTTCGTTCCCCAGGCCGATCAGGCTATTGGTGAGATAGCGGCCGGGATAACCGAAGCCGTAATGTGATATACTTCAGGGCTAAAATTTGAATCACTACAGGAGGTCCCTATGAGAAAAGCCGCAATCGTCGGCGCCGGCATGACCAAATTCACGGGCAAGCAGCCCAGGACGGCTGTTGAGCTGTTCGGTGATGCCGCTACCGAGGCCATCAAAGAATCCGGCATCAAGAACAAGCAGATACAGGCCCTGTTTATGGGCAATTTCGTGGGCGATTTTGAGGAAGGGCAGGCGCAGGTACAGGCCTTCGCGGCCGATTACCTGGGGCTGGCCGGCATCCCGGCCAACCGCTACGAGAACGCCTGCGCTTCAGCCTCAGCCGCCATACGCGACGCCTTCATCTGGGTCGCTTCCGGCTTCTATGATATCGTGCTGGTGGGCGGAGCGGAGTGCGCCACCAAGATGGGCACGCCGCTGGCCACACGCACCTTCGCCATGGCCAGCGACAGCCGCTATGAGTACGCGGCCGGCATCACCTTCCCGGGCGTCTTCGCCATGCTCACCCATATGTACGCGCGCAAATACAACATCCCGCTGGAGAAGCTGAAGCAACAGCTTTACCAGGTATCGATCAACTCGCACTATTACGGTGCCCGCAATCCCAGGGCTCAATTCCAGAAAGAGCTTACCATGGAAGAGGCAGCTAAAAGCCCCATGATCTCCTCTCCCCTGCAGCTTGCCGACTGCTGCCCATTCACAGACGGCGCAGCCGCCCTGGTAGTAGCCTCGGAGGATATTGCCAGGAAGCTGACTAAGAAGCCGGTGCTCATAGCCGGAGTTGGACAGGCCTCGGCCGGTAACCTGCTCAACCAGAAGGAGTACCTGCCACGCATCCGTGCCAGGGAGTTGGCAGTCGAACAATCATATAAAATGTCCGGCTTCGGCCCCAAGGACATCGATGTGGTGGAGCTTCATGACTGCTTCAGCACAGCCGCACTGATAGCGCTGGAGAGCATGGGATTCTTCCCCTACGGAACGGCCGGCGACGCCGTGGAAAAAGGCCAGACTAAAATCGGCGGTAAAATAGCAGTTAACCCGTCGGGCGGGCTGAAAGCCAAGGGCCACCCGGTGGGCGCCACCGGCGCGGCACAGGTATTCGAGATCTTCAGGCAGCTTCGCGGAGAATCCGGCGAGCGCCAGGTGGAAGGAGCAAAGGTCGGCATGACCGATACGCTGGGCGGAGACGGCGGCACGCTGTGCAATATCATTCTCAAGCGCGGCTGGTAATTAAACGGCAAAGGAGAATTTAAGTGGAAGCTAAACTCACTTTCAAAGATTATAACGAGGAACTGAAACAGGGCAAGCTTATCGGGCTGAAATGCAGCGGCTGCGGAGAGGTTACCGCTCAACCCAGGATGCTTTGCGCCAAAGGCGGCGGATCGGAGTTTAACCGCCTTGAACTGGCCGGCAAAGGGACCATCAAGACCTTCACGGTCAACAGGGTCCCGGCGGAAGGACGCGAAGCAGAGGTGCCCTACATCGTGACCATCGTCGAGCTGGACGAAGGCCCCTGGGTTATGGGCAACCTCGTTGAACTGAAGCCCGAGGAGGCCACCATCGACATTATCGACAAAAAGGTGGCCATGAGCGGCACAGCCGTATTTCCAGGCGATAAGTACACCGCCGGAGATATCGCCCGTCCGCTTTTCAAACTGGTATAAACTCAAGCATATCGCTGCGAGCGTCTTTTTTAATATGTCATTGCGAGGAACGAAGTGACGAAGCAATCTCCCTGCGATCAGGAGATTGCTTCGCTAACGCTCGCAATGACATGATATAAATAGTGTGAGCAACAAGGCTGAGGAGGTAGACGGTTATGAAAATCCTGGGAATCGTGGGTAGTTGCCGTAAACTGGGCAACACCGAGATACTTGTCAAGGAAGCCCTGATGGCGGCGCAGGAGGAGGGGGCTGAGGTCGACATCGTCCGCTGGACGGACTACAACATACTGCCATGTGAGGGCGATGCGCTCTGCATGTTCCTGGGCAGGGACTGCAAGCACAAGGAAAAGGACGGCCATGATTACCTGCTGAATATGATGTACCAGGCTGATGGTGTGGTCTTCGGCGCTCCCTGCTACATCCTCGAAGTTGAGGCGGTGGTCAAGCAGTTCATCGACCGCCTGTTTATACTAAACGCCCGGCCCTCGCAGATGATCAACAAGCCGGCCGCCGTGATCGTGCCTTACGCCACCCGCGGATGGACATCCTACGCATTCCTGCAACCCACTATCGTGCTGCACTTCCTGGGCATGCATATCATCGATAAACAGCTCATCCATATCCAGGCCATGAGCGAGACCGCCGGCGACTCACTGGCGCAGGAGAAGGCGCGGCGCATCGGAAAAGAGGTAGTCCACGCGATAAAGACGGGTGACCATTCCTATAAAGGCGATCCGGGAGTCTGCCCTGTCTGCCACGAGCGTAATATACGTATCATGAGCGACAACGAAACGGTTGAATGCGGCATCTGCGCCATACGCGGAAAGCTCTCAATCGTCGACGGAAAAATCGAGGTCGATTTCCCGCAGGAGCAGTATAAATGGCACAGGTTCGCCGTCGAAAGCCTTTACCGCCATTCCACCTACGAGATCAAGCCCTCCAAGGACTATTTCACCAGGAAATGGCCTGAACTGAAGGAGCAGAGGCGAAAGTACAAGGAATACCTGGATATCGACCGCGGCGCCAGGGAGGTGAAGTGATGGAAGAGGTCATGGCCAAACTGAGGTACTTCCCGCTCGACCCGGTGGCGGCGCCGCCCAATCCCATCCGCCAGGCCGACCTTGAAAAATTAGCTCACGAAACAGGAGCGCAGATCAAGCTGGAAAGCTTCGTCAATGCAAGCCGCACGGTGCAGGGCGATATCATGCGCGAGGATACCATGGAAAGCCACATCGAAGAAGTCAGCCAGGACATTATAACCGTATCTTCGAAAGACGAGAACGCCTTCCTCTCGGCCGTCAGGGCGCTGATCAAGCTCTACCGCGCGCCGAGGACCGTGTTCGGCACCTGGGGCAGCTCAGCCAAGGGCAGGGAGATAGTTTTCCGCCTGTGTGATGAAGAGGGCGACGGCTGGTATTGAAAAATAATCAACCGGGGACTCAGTTATGCGTGTGCATAGCGTGAAGGTTTATCTCGTTATAGCCATCATTTCAATGGCGGCCATGTCAGGCTGCTGGACTCAGGCACAATCTCCGCCCATTCAACCGATTGTTAAACCTGCTGCCGAAAACAAGAGCACCAATACTGCTTCCCTGCCGGTCAACATAAATTACTGCGAGGGCAATGATTTACAGGATTTTAATACAGTCATAACAGCTTTCGACAAAATGATCGCCGATGGGCTGCACCGTGGGGCACAGCTCGCGGTATATAAAGATGGCAAGCCTGCCCTGATACTGGCCGGCGGCCGGGACGTGCGCACCGGCAGGCCTGTCAATGAGAAAAGCCTTTTCAGTATACGCTCTACAACCAAGAGCCTGGCAGCGCTTGTCATGGCAGTTCTCTACGAACGCGGCTTATTTAAATATGATGATCCCATCGTCAAATACTGGCCGGAATTCGGGCGTAACGGTAAGGAAAACATTACTATCACCCAGGTTATGAGTCACAGCGCGGGCATCCCTCAAACGCCCCAGGTTCCGGTTACATCCTGGATGGACCGTGAAGCGGTGGCTAAGGCTATTGAGGAGCTCAAGCCGGCCTGGGTACCGGGTACCAGATTCGGTTACCATGCTAGCACATATGGTTGGGTAGTTGACGAGCTGGCGCAACGGTTGACAGGCCTTAACATCGCCGGCCTGCTACAGCAGGAAGTGACCGGGCCTATGAGGATCACGGATGTATACCTGGGCCTGCCTGATAGTGAATATGCCAGGTTCTGTACTATGGAGGTGCTTGGCGAGACAGCGGCGAACAGGATTGCCCTTAACGAGTTCCTCAATACTCCACAGGGGCTCAAGCTGCCCCTGGCCTGGGTTGCCGGCGTAGCCACGGCTGATGACCTCGCCCGACTATACAACATTCTCGCCTTTGAAGGAACATATGGCAGCCGGAAGTTCATCAGCAGCAGTACACAGGCTCTTGTATCGAAGCCGCTAAACCTGTCCGGTGATGAAGATGTTGTCCTGCACTGGCCTGTGCGATGGGGGCTGGGATTCATTAACGGTCAGACGCCATCGATATACGGGTCTAATGCCCATCCCCGGGCCATCGGCCACGCCGGAGGTGGCGCCAATGTCGCCTGGGCCGACCCGCAACAGCGGCTTTCGGTCGTCTTCCTATGTAACGGGATGCGCACAGGAGGAGAAGAATGGGAGCGTTATCGTATTCTGGGTGACCTTATTTATGAATCGATCTCGGCTCAGTAAGCCTCGCTTTCTTACATTTTTTCAAGTATGCTGAGTACCTGCTCAACGCCGCATACGCCCTTGAAGCCTGTGTAAATGATGTGTAGCAGGCTGTACTGGTTTCACGTGTGACTGCGGCTGCGGTTTCGAGCATGATGCCGGTATTTATCGGCAAACTGAGCGTGACAATTAAAGGCTTGCTGTACTGATCCTTTAATGCCATCATACTGCGGAAATAAGACTTAAAATGCTCTGTGCTGTTGCGGGCAAAGTCCTCCGCCATTTTCTCCCCGCTTCTGCCATGTAATTGCTGAAATAGAGAACTCACACCTCCGACCATGCCTAATACTATCAGACCATCAAAATGTGGACTTTCCAGTAATGCCCGCACTATTTCCACAGGATCACCGGTAGTTCCGGTTATGGTGTCCACCGGGTTCCCATGTGACCAGAAGGGCGGCAGCACAGCGTTCAGATTCTGCAATGTACTTTCATCCAGTGGAGACACGTCCAGCATTTCCCGGGTGCAGGCGTCGGCCACCATTACACCCCATCCCCCACCAGGAGATATGATACCGACCCTGTTGCCTTTCGGTAGAGGCTGATTGCTGAAAGCCAGCGCGCTATCAATCATCCCATCCATATCCTCAGCACGAACAACGCCGGCTTGTCTCAGCATGCTGTCTATCACAACATCGCTGCCGGCCAGAGCCGCCGTATGCGAATGCGCCGCCTTAGCGCCCGCAGGGGTAGCGCCTGCTTTTATCATGATAACAGGCTTTTTCATTGTTACTTTTTTCGCCACTTCCAAAAAGCGCCTTCCTCCCCGGAAGCCTTCCACATACGCCATTATCACTGATGTGTTAGAATCATCAGCCAAGAACTCCAGGTAATCCTCAATCCGCAATAAAGCTTCGTTGCCCAGGCTTATCATGCAACTTACTCCCATCCCGCGATCACAGACCTGGCTGGAGATCATATCAGCCACACTTCCACTCTGGGATACTATGGCAATCGTCCCCTTGCGGGGGTAGACCGGCATCATGTCACAGTAGAGGTTAGCATGGGTGTTTATGACCCCCACGCAGTTCGGCCCAACCAGCGCCAGCCCATTGGCACGGGCCAATTCAGCTATTTGCTTTTCAAGCCGTGCGCCCTCCTGCCCAAGCTCGGAAAAGCCGGATGTTATGATTACGGCAGCTTTGACGCCTTTGTTGATACAATCAGCCACTACCTGCTTCACACCAGCCGTTGGAACCGTGATCATAACGAGGTCAACCTGGCCCGGAATACCCCCGATGGCAGAATAGCATTCCAGCCCCAGCACTTCTTTTTCACGGGCATTAACCGGGTAAATTTTACCTTTAAACCCCATCCTGACAAGATTGGACAGGACCCGGTGACCGACCTTCTCAGGGCTCACGGATGCCCCGGCAACGGCCACTGACTCCGGGTAAAGCAGGTACTTTAAATCCAGTGAAGACACTATATAAGCTGCGCCTTTCTAAATTGTGCGCTATCATAACACTAATAAAAAGGGTGTACAATTAGCCTGGCAGTTGATCCGGCGTAGACCGCTCCGGGAAACTACTTATTAAAATGGTGGTGCAGTTCCTATGAAGGTAACCAGGGCAAGATTGGCGTTCCTTAAAAAAGACGCTGTCCAGGGCTTCATTAAATACATCGGGCTGAAGCCGGTATCGTTGCAGCCGGGCAAATTTGTCACGCGTTTAAAACTGGAAAACCGTCATCTGCAACAGGATGGATTTGCCCATGCCGGTATTCTCGCCACCATGGCGGACCACACAGCCGGTTACGCCAGCTACACATTGATTCCTGAGGACAGGCGTATTCTGACTATGGAATATAAAATAAATTACCTTCGGCCGGCGACGGGTGAGCTCCTGGAATGTAAAGCCAGGGTACTCAAACCCGGTAAGCAGGTCCTGGTTACAGAAGCTGAGATTTACTCGATCGCCGGCAAGACCAAAACCCTGGTAGCCAAGGCCATGCATACCATGGCTTCGGTACCGTCAGAAAAGATAGCAAAGGCTGGCACGTAACTAAACTGCCCTATCTTTTTTCAGGATATACTCCCTTACCACCCTGAGTATGGCTTCCACCGCGCCGGGCTCGATGTGCTTGCTGTAGTCGTTAGGCGTGTGATAGACCCAGCCCTGGTCGTAGTCCTTGACGTTGAAGCTCATGGCGCAGACGTTGGTGGCCTCGATGCCTGCCTCGCCAAAGGCCGCCGCATCGGTACTGCCTCCGCCCGGCGACATCCTTGAAATAGTAGCCCTGTAGTCCATTCCCCGCGCTATATCCCTGCACTCCTCGGCCATCTGCTTTGACAGCTTCACGGTAGAATTGAGGTCGGCATCAAAGAAATTCAAATCCTTTAGCCTGTAGATGGTATCCATGTTTAACGCGTAGGTCTTCGTTTTCTTCAATTCCTCACGGTGTTTCTTGATATAAGCCCTCGCCCCACGTAAACCGCACTCCTCGGCATCGAAGGAAACGAATACCAGCCGCGTGTGTTTAAGCAGGTTCTCGCCAGACTTCTTTGCGCTGCCGAACAGCCTGGCTATCTCGGCCGTTATGGCCACCGCTATCATGTTGTCGCCGGCGCCGGGGCTGACCTGGCCGGTGGTGAAAAAGAGGAAGGGTAACTCGAACAGGCCGCCGATGAGTAGCACCAGAGGCACCCAGAACGGTAGCACGATACCGAAAAACGAGAGGATAGCGGCCGCCAGTGTAACCAGCAGCCCTATGACCAGGAATAGCACTCCCGCCACCATAAGCGGAAAATACAGCTTGGGAGCATTGGCCAGTATCTGGAAAACATAGGCCGCGTCATGGTGCGCGCATACCAGCACCTGCCGCTTTACCTCACCCGAGGGTTCGATCGAGGCATGCGCGTTATAGCCGGTTACCTTAGGGAAAAACGGGTCGAGCAGTTCCCAGTAAAAAACGAACTGCCCGATGAAAACGAGCATGGCCAGTGCCATGCCGATGAAAGCAATAATGGGCAAATTAAGAAAGAGCAGCAGCACGCAGGCAAAATAGACGACGACCAGCCCGGGTATGTACTTAAGGAAGGCCTGCGGGTGTACCGTGAACTCCTCCAGCCTGGCCGTCCCCTGATCGCAGTACTTATGGAACTCGGTCTTAATCCGTTCCGCTGCCCGGTGGCAGCTCTTCTTACCTACCAGCCGCTCCGGGAAGTTCTCCACAACCTCGTCCGTGAGGGCAAATGCCCCCTGCACATGCGACTTGTTTATATCATGCATTTTGCCTACGCTTCCCATGTATCTACCTCCCTGTCTTCTTAAATTTTAGTAGCCAAACCAGGTTGCGATCTTTTCCACCGGCTCACGCGGTGAAATCAGCTTATTGGCCGGGAACTCCGGGTCGGGGTATCCGAGGCTGATGCCGAAGATAAGGCGTTTGGTATCCGCTATATCGCAGTGCTTGCGCCAGACGTTATCATACATAATGGCCTGGTCGGCGACGCAGGTGCCCAGTCCGTATTCCATTGCTGCCAGGCAGATAGTCTGGCAGATTGCGCCCAGGCCGAGGATATCCAGGTGATAGTGCATGGACTTGTCCGCGCAGACCACGATCTCGCAGGGCGCTTCGAAGCAGCGGAAGCCGCGCACCATCCACGTCTTGCGCGCCTCCTTGTCATCGCGGGCGATTCCCATCAGTTGGAATATCTGTACTGCCAAATCAACCTGTCGCTGTCGGGATATGCCCTCAAAGGGCTGGCGCAGCATATCGTTGGTCGGGAAGGCGCCCTCATTGAACATCTTGCCGCACTCCTCGCGTATGGCATCCAGCGCCTTGCCCGAGGCCACCACGAACTCCCAGGGCTGCGTGTTCATTCCCGAGGGCGCACGGATGGCAGCATCCAATATTTTTTGAATTATCTCTTTGGGAACGGGATCTTTTTTATAACCGCGTATACTGCGTCTGGTCTTGATAGCCTCAATAACGTCCAAAGCAAGCCTCCTTGAAATTAAGAGTTTAGCGGCTATTTTACATTTTTTTATGAAGGACTGCCATTGGCTTACGGATTACTCCACACGTATTTACAGTCTATACATTCGCCATTGCGAGAGCGCGGCAACGTAGCAACTCGCATACTCGGTGACATTTACCGCTTCACCTGCTAACATGTCTGAACCATGAAAGTGATTGGTGTTGTCGGCGATATCGGTTCAGGCAAGGATGAGGTACTTAAGTATCTACGATCCAAATACGGCATGCCTTATATTGCCACCGGCGATATCGTACGGCAGGAAGCCGAGCGGGAGGACAAGGAGCCTACCCGTGAGAACCTGCAGATCATCTCCCAGCGTTGCTTTGAGCAGTATGGCAAGGGTTGCTTCGTGCGCATGGCCGCAGAGGAAATAGTGAGCCGCGGCTGGAAGGTGTCAGGTATCAGCGGAGTACGCTCACCGGACGATGTCGAGATCATGCGCCAGGCCCTCGGGAAGGACTTCGTGCTGGTGCGCGTGGACGTCACCGAACCGGAGACTCGCTTCGAGCGCATGCGCCTGAGGAAGGAAACGCGCGACCCGCAGACTTTCGAGCAATTCCTGTCACAGGACAGAAAGGAACGGGAGTTATTCAGATTGGATAAAACCGGCAGCCTGGCGGACTTTGTCGTGAACAACGATGGCACACTCCAGGACCTGCACCACCAGGTGGAGGAACTGGTTGCCTCCACTCATCTGCTGGACAACCCGGCTGCGCTATAAACACATAATCTCCATGGAAAAACCGTTATGCTATACTATCTTCCGGTTTGCCATTTCCCGCGCTGGAGTTAAACCCCCGGCTCGAAAAAACGTTAATATATCGGATGGTGAAAGAGTAATGTCGAGACTGAGTGCAGCCATCGCTTTTATTATATTGTTAACCTCACTAACCGCTTGCGGTGATCCGACCATGGATTACCTCAGGCAGGGCGACACCTACTACGACCAGGGGCAGTTCGTAGAGGCCATCGCCGAGTATACCAAGGCTATCGAACGCAATCCCAGCCTTGTGGCAGCCTATACGCATCGCGGCGCAGTTTACAATGCCAGGGCGGAATGGGATATGGCCATTGCCGACCTGTCTAAAGCCATTGAGCTTGAGCCCGGCAATGCCGATAACTACCAGAACCGCGCCTTCGCCTACCTGGCCAAGAAGCAATACGACCCGGCTATCACCGACCTGGTGAAAACAGTTGAGTTGGACCCCGGGTCAGCTACAGCCTACACTAATTTAAGCTGGCTCTACGTCCACAAAGAGCAGTGGGACAAGGCTATCGAAACCTCTGCCAGGGCGATTGAACTTGACCCAAACAGCTATGACTCCTACTATAACCGCGGTATAGCCTATTACCGTAAGGAGCAATTAAACAAGGCGCTGGCCGATTTTAACAGGGTGATCGAGATCAACCATAATATCGCCCCGGCCTATAGCTACATTGGCCTGATCTATCTCATAACAGACAACGCCACCAATGCCCTGGGCTACTTCGACAGGGCTCTCCAGGTTGATCCCGACCTGGCCGAAGCCTATAAGTTTAAAGGTGTGGTCTATGCTACGTTCCAGCAGTATGACAAAGCTATCGAAAACCTCAATACAGCCATTCAACTGGAAGACACGCTGGCCATGGCCTATTACTACCGCGGACATGTTTATAATAATAACCAGGAGTGGGACCGCGCCCTGGATGATTTGAACCGTGCCCTGACGCTGGGGACCACCCCCGGCCTATCGACCGATTCGGAGCATTTAGACTTAGCCCGCATCTATCTCGAGCACTCTTTAGCCAACCGGGGTAAAATGCAACTTAATGAGGCTATCGCCGACGCGCAGAAAGCAACTGAGAATGACCCTAACAACGCCAGGGCTTTTACTATCCTGGGAGAGATGTTTATAATCAACGGCGACCTTGATGAGGCTTTCGATGCTCTTAATAAATCCATTAAACTCGACCCCAACCTTCCCGAAGCCTATTTTAACCGGGCTATGGCCTGGGAGATTTACGCCATCCAGGTGAATAACTATAGCTACTATGAAAACTGCGCTGCTGACCTGCGTATGGTAATCAAGCTTAATAAAGAACCGGAGCAGGTTGAGGAGGCTCAGGCAGCCATCAGAAGGATGCAGAGCAAGGGGTATATTCCCTGACGTAGGGACATAGCTTTAGCTGTGCCTGCAGACTACGGACAGGCCTGAAGGCCTGTCTCTACAGTTTATCTTCGAAAAACTGCGCCACCAGTCCCGCCATCTCGTCCTCGAAGCCTCCCCAGAAATGATCAGCGCCGTTAATGATCTCCAGCTTCTTGGGTTCTGCCGCGTCCTTATAATAACCGGCCACGGTCTCCGCCGGCACCATGTAGTCGTCGCTGCCCGCGATCAGCAGCTTGGGCTTGCCGCATGCACTCATCAAGTGTGCGGGGTCCTTCTCAAAATACGGTGAAACGAGCGCCACAGCCTTGACCCGCGCATCCGGACAGGCGGCCGGGAAGGCCACGCCGGCCCCAAAGGAGTAACCGGCCACACCGAGCCTGTTTCTCTCTACTCCCTCCCTATCACTCAACCAGTCGAGCGCGGCTCCTACGTCCTCCTGCTCTTTTTCACCTCCGCCGAAGTTGCCCTGGCTGTCGCCCACACCACGGAAGTTGAATAATAACGCTGCTACGGACTTTTTCACCAGTGCATCGGCTATCGCGAAGGTTACATTGTTGTGCATTGTCCCGCCGTACAGGGGATGCGGGTGGCAGACCACCACGGCCGGGACATCACCCCCTCCGTCTGGCTGGAAAAACAGCCCCTCCAGCTTCAAATTGCCGCAGGGGAAGATGATATGTTCGGGCTTCATTCCTTCTTCTCCATCCGCATCCCCCACCAGGCCTTGAGACGCGCCAGGATGGTCTTTTCAAAGCCCATCTCGGTGGGGAAGTAGTAGCGTTTGTTCTTAATCGCATCGGGCAGATTCTGCTGTTCCACGAAATGGCCTTCAAAGTCGTGGGCGTATTTATAGCCCTTACCGTAGCCCAGGTTTTTCATCAATCGTGTTGGCGCGTTGCGCAGGTGCAGCGGCACCGGGTCGTTACGCGTTGTATCCACGTCCTTCTTCACCCGGCCATAAGCTGCGTACAGCGAGTTGCTCTTGGGAGCCGTTGCCAGGTAAACTACGGCCTGCGCCATAGCCAGGTTTCCCTCAGGCAAGCCGATAAAGTGCACGGCCTGCTGGGCTGCCATACATACCACCAGCGCCTGGGGGTCGGCCATGCCCACGTCTTCCGAGGCAAACCGTATCAGCCGCCTCACAATATACAATGGATCTTCACCCGCCTCCAGCATGCGGCCCAGCCAGTAAAGCGCTGCGTCCGGGTCCGACCCGCGCAGTGTTTTATGCAGGGCCGAGATCAAATCGTAGTGCTGCTCACCGGCCTTGTCGTAAAGCAGCGCACG